>NZ_QTVP01000018.1:0-49262 GCF_003460645.1 Faecalibacterium sp. OF04-11AC
GACGGCCATCCAGGGCATCCCGAACTGCTGCCGCCCGCAGAGCGCCCGCCGGCCCGGGCATCTCCCAGCCACCAGGCAGCCGCCAATCCTGCCAGCCCGAACTGCGCCGCCCGCAGAGCGCCCGCCGGCCCGGGCATCTCCCAGCCACCAGGCAGCCGCCAATCCTGCCAGCCCGAACTGCGCCGCCATGGCAAAGGCCCCCAGCCCAAGGCCCGCTGCCAGCAGCCGCACCAGCATTCCCCGAGCTTCGGCCCTGCCGCGGCTCAACTCCTCGGCCATGAGGCGGGTAGCCGCCACCGAGACGCCCGCCGTGGCCAGCGTAACGAACAGGGCGTACACCGCCAGCACCAGCTGGTACAGGCCCATTCCCTCACCGCCCAGGGCATTGGCCAGATAAATGCGCAGCCCCATGCCTGCCAGCCGGAGCAGGACATCCGCCCCGGTCATCAGGGCCGCATTCTTCAGGTAGCTCTGCCGCATGGCGCGCCTCCTTTCCCCGCCAATGCACAAACGGGGAGGTTTTGTTTACTGTATGCGGCAAAACAGCCCGTTTATGCGCTTTGCAAAAGATGAGTGGCGTCGTGGGTTGTTTCTCTCCCACTTTTATGGTATGATATGTGTTGGTCACACAAGGGCGGTTCGCGCCCTTTGATACAAAATGCAAGGAGGAAGCGCATTCCCCTACGGCAACGCCGCCGGAGTGCGCAACGAGAGAATGAGCGAAGAATGCACCCATGACTGCTCCAGCTGCGGAGCAGCATGTTCTTCCCGCAATGCCGCGCCTCAGCACGACGCGCCCAACCCCAACAGCAGCGTCAAAAAGGTCATCGGCGTTGTATCCGGCAAGGGCGGCGTTGGCAAGAGCATGACCAGTGCCCTGCTGGCCTGCGCCATGGCCCGCCGCGGCTACCACTGCGGCGTTCTGGACGCCGACATCACCGGCCCGTCCATCCCCAAGCTGTTCGGCATCCATGGCCGTGCCATGGCCGACGCGCAGGGCTGCTGGCCCATCCAGAGCCGGATGGGCATTGACGTCATGAGCATCAACCTGCTGGTGGAGAACGAGGAAGACCCCGTGGTCTGGCGCGGTCCCGTCATTGCAGGCGCGGTGAAGCAGTTCTGGACCGATGTGGTCTGGAAAGACGTCGATTTCCTGTTTGTGGACATGCCTCCGGGAACCGGCGACGTGCCCCTGACGGTCTTCCAGAGCCTGCCCGTGGATGGCATCGTGGTGGTGGCAAGCCCGCAGGAGCTGGTGAGCATGATCGTTGCCAAGGCTGTGAACATGGCCGAGATGATGAAAGTGCCCATGCTGGGCCTGGTGGAAAACATGAGCTACGTTGTCTGCCCGGACTGCGGCAAGCACATCAATGTGTTTGGCGACAGCCATGTGGACGAGGTGGCCGCCAAGCACGGCCTGCCCGTGCTGGCCAAATGCCCCATCGACCCCGAGCTGGCGCGCCTCTCTGACGCCGGCCTCATTGAGACCTACGGCGGCCAGTACCTGGAGGGTGCCGCGGACGCCTGCGAGAAGCTGCTCAAGAAGTAAAATTTCATGTTCCCGCTGTTCTGCCCCGTGCAGGATGGCGGGATTTTGTTATTTTTCGGACGGATTTGTCCTATCGCATCCCGGGAGATTCTGGTATACTGGTTTTATCACGATACGTTTTGATGAAAGGATGTGCGCTGCCCGTGCTGGATTCCATTATTTTTGACATGGATGGTCTGCTGATCGACACCGAGATCATCTCCTACCAGTTGTATTCTGCTCTTTTGGCTCCTTATGGCTTTACCGTGAGCCTGCACGATTACGCCGAGACTTACAGCGGCAAGACCGAGGAGAAAAACGTGACCACCCTTTTGGAGCATTACCCCCTGCCCCTGAGCCGGGAGGAGTGTTTTGCCCGCATTTCGGCCATGGAAAAAGAGTTTCTGGCCAAGGGTGTTGCTCTCAAGCCTGGCGCAAAAGAGCTGCTCACCTATTTAAAAGAGCATGGCTATAAAATTGCACTGGCCTCTTCCAGCATCGCAGACCGGGCCTACGGCATCCTGGACCAGCACGGCATCCGCGGTTGTTTTGACGCCTTTGTGTTCGGCCCGGACCTGCCCAAGGGCCGCGGCAAGCCCGCGCCGGATATCTTCCTCATTGCCTGCCAGAAGCTGGGCACCACCCCGGCGCGGGCACTGGTGCTGGAAGACAGTGAGGCAGGCATCCAGGCCGCTCACTCCGCCCGCATCCCGGTCCTCTGCGTGCCCGACCTGCACCACCCGGCCCCGGCTTACGAGTCCATGACCGCTGCCATCCTCTCCTCCCTGCACGAGGTGCCGGGCTGGCTGGAAGCCCAGAACGCGCAATAAAAGCCGCACAAAAGTCTTTCTTTTGCAGCCTCCGCTCACTTTAGAAAAGAAGATTTTTTGCCTGTTTCCGCACAGTTTTTCTTTTTTGTGAAGCGTGTTCATCTTTTATCCTGTTTTTTTGAAAGATTTTCGCAAAATATTCGCACAGCTTCTATTGTAAATTGCCCCGCAAAGCTTTATAATAACAAAGTGCTCTGCGGCAGATGTGTGCCGCAGAGGGGAAAAAGCCTGCACAGGGCGAATGTGCGTTTGGCCCTGTACTGCTGCAATATAGAGGAAAAGGAGTATTCTGTTATGTTGACGAATGAATACCTGAAGCGCGTTTACGATGGCCTTGCACAGCGCAATGCCAATGAGCCTGAGTTCCTGCAGGCAGTCCGCGAGGTTCTGGAGAGCATCCAGCCCGTGGTGGAGAAACACCCCGAGTACGAGAAAGCCGGCCTGATCGAGCGTCTGGTCGAGCCCGAGCGCGTCATCAGCTTCCGTGTGCCCTGGGTCGATGATCAGGGCAAGGTGCAGGTCAACCGCGGCTACCGCGTCCAGTTCAACAGCGCCATCGGCCCCTACAAGGGCGGTCTGCGCTTCCATCCCTCTGTCAACCAGGGCATCCTGAAGTTCCTGGGCTTTGAGCAGATCTTCAAGAACAGCCTGACCACCCTGCCCATGGGCGGCGGCAAGGGCGGCTCTGACTTTGACCCCCACGGCAAGAGCGACATGGAAGTGATGCGCTTCTGCCAGAGCTTTATGACTGAGCTGTACCGCCACATCGGCCAGTTCGTGGACTGCCCCGCCGGTGATATCGGTGTCGGCGGCCGCGAGGTCGGCTACATGTTTGGCCAGTACAAGCGCCTGACCAACAGCTTCCAGGGCGGTATGCTCACCGGCAAGGGCCTGACCTTTGGTGGTTCTCTGGCCCGCACCGAGGCTACCGGCTACGGCCTGTGCTACTTCACCGCTGAGGCGCTGAAGTGTATGCGCAACGACAGCTTCAAGGGTAAGACCGTGGTCATCTCCGGTTCCGGCAATGTTGCCATCTACGCCTGCGAGAAGGCTACCGAGCTGGGCGGCAAGGTCGTGACCATGTCCGACTCCAACGGCTATGTCTATGACCCCAACGGCATTGATCTGGCTTACGTCAAGGACCTGAAAGAAGTCCGCCGCGGCCGCATCAAGGAGTATGCCGAGACCCACAAAGACGCAACTTACGTTGCAGACTGCACCAAGGTCTGGACTGTCCCCTGCGACATCGCCCTGCCCTGCGCAACCCAGAACGAGATCAACAAGGAGTCCGCTGAGGCTCTGGTCAAGAACGGCTGCACCGTGGTCTGCGAGGGCGCAAACATGCCCAGCACTCCGGACGCCATCGAGGTCTATCTGGCAAACGGTGTCCTGTACGGACCCGCAAAGGCTGCCAACGCCGGCGGCGTGGCTACCTCCGGCCTGGAGATGAGCCAGAACTCCGAGCGCCTGAGCTGGACCTTTGAAGAAGTCGATGCAAAGCTCAAGGGCATCATGGAGGGCATCTTCCACGCCAGCTACGACGCTTCTGTTGCCGCTGGTTCCGAGGGCAACCTGATGGTGGGCGCAAACTGCGCTGGCTTCCTGAAAGTTGCTACCGCTATGATGGCTCAGGGCATCACCTACTAATTCTCCTCGCGTTTTTGAGAGCTGCACCCCGCCGGGTGCGGCTCTTTTTGTTTGTGCGGTTTCGTCCGTTTGGGGAGCTTTCTCTTCGGACACGAGGACGAGTTGCGGCTCCCAGCATCCGCTTCGCTTGCGCTTGCGTTTTGCTGGCCGCGGCCCCAACAACAATTCCCTGATTCCGCCACTGGCGGCGGTCATTGTTGTTGCAGGCCATTCCATCGCCCGCTCGATTGCCTGCGGCAACAGGGTCCCACCCCAGCGGACGGTCCTCAGAGAAACTCCCCGCACTGACATGCATAGCGGGATGCAGTTTTGTCCATACTCTTTTTATCACAAAAAGAGAGGTTTTACCAATGGACGAGAAGATGTTCTGTTTCCAGTGCGAGCAGGCGGCCAATGGCTGTGCCTGCGTGGGCAATGCGGGTGTGTGCGGCAAATCGGCGGAGACGGCGGACGCGCAGGATGCACTCACCGGGGCGCTCATCGGGTTTGCAGAGCTGCTGGTGGAGCTGGGCCAGCCCATCCAGCCGCCGCAGGCACTGCTGTTATTGGAGGGATTATTCACCACCATCACGAATGTGAACTTTGACCCCGAGACGGTCCGCCAGCTGACGGAAAAGGTCTGGGAGGCAAAGAACACTGCCTTTGCCACAGCCTGTCCTGCTCCGGCCCCGGTGGGCGATTACGACATGAAACAGCTGTGGCAGGAGCCGGATGAGGACATCCGCAGCCTGAAATCCACGGTGCTGTTCGGCCTGCGGGGCATGGCGGCCTACACCTACCATGCCCGGGTGCTGGGGTACACGGACGGCGAGATCGACACGTTTTTCTGCACCGCCCTCTCCACGCTGGCCCACGAGCAGGACAAGGAAAAGCTGTTCCAGCTGGTACAGGAGACTGGCCTGATGGCCTACCGGGTGATGGAGCTTCTGGACAAGGCCAACACCACCACGTTCGGCGACCCGGAGCCTGTGGAAGTGCCCCTGACCATCCAAAAAGGGCCATTCATCGTCATCTCCGGCCATGACCTCTATGATATGAAATGCCTGCTGGAACAGACAGCGGGCAAGGGCATCAGCATCTACACCCACTCGGAAATGCTGCCCGCCCACGGCTACCCGGAGCTCAAGCAGAAATACCCCCACCTCAAGGGCAACTTTGGCACGGCGTGGCAGAACCAGCAGCGGGAGTTTGAGGACATCCCCGCGCCCATCCTCTTCACCACCAACTGCATCATGCCCCTGCGGCCCAGCTATGCGGACCGGGTGTTCACCACCTCGGTCGTCTCCTACCCCGGCATTGTGCACATCGGGGAAAGCAGGGATTTCTCCCCCGTCATTGCCAAAGCGCTGGAGCTGGGCGGCTATGAGAAAGACACCCTCGTCCCTGGCATGAACGGCGGAAGCACCGTTGCCACCGGGTTTGCCCGGGATGCAGTCCTGCACCACGCGGGCGAGATCGTGGAAGCCGTCAAGGCCGGGAAGATCCGGCACTTCTTCCTGGTGGGCGGCTGCGACGGCACCCGCCCCAGCCGCCGCTACTACACCGAGTTTGCCAAGCTCACCCCGCCGGACACCGTGCTGCTGACCCTGGCCTGCGGCAAATTCCGGCTCAACGACCTGCCGCTGGGCACGGTGCCCGGCACAGGCCTGCCCCGCATCCTGGACGTGGGCCAGTGCAACGACGCCTACAGCGCCATCCAGATCGCGCTGGCGCTGGCGGACGCCTTTGGCTGCTCGGTCAACGAACTGCCCCTCTCCATCATCCTGTGCTGGTTTGAGCAGAAAGCCGTCTGCGTGCTGCTGGCGTTGCTGGCGCTGGGCATCCGGGGCATCCGCCTTGGCCCTACCCTGCCGGCTTTCCTCTCCCCGGGTGTCGCTGCCGCTTTGCAGCAGAAATACGATCTGAAGCCCATCACCACCCCGGAGGCCGATCTGGCCGCCTGCCTGGGCAGTCACGCCGCAGACTGAGGCGGGAAAAGTCATCCTTTCCCCACTGGGCCTATCTGTTTTTCACAAGAAGAAACGCCAATGGTGCACCAATGTTTGTTGCACCTCACACTTGAACAATCTTCACGAACCAGTATAATAGTTTTATCGGAACAACGGCGTTCCAGCAGGGTCTCCCCGACTCTGTTGGAGCGCCGTTTCTTTTTGTTTCCGGTTGTGCTGCGGAGTGTGCCGCAGTGCCATAGAGAGGATTTTTCAAGAAAAAGGATGGGAAAGGCAATGGATAATTTTACCGAGCAGACCTCGCCCCTCGGTCTGTACGATCCCCAGTTTGAGCACGATGCCTGTGGCATTGGCGCTGTGGTGGATATCAAGGGCCGCAAAAGCCACCAGACTGTCAGCGACGCGCTCTGCATCGTGGAGCAGCTGGAGCACCGCGCCGGCAAGGATGCAGAGGGCAAGACCGGCGACGGCGTGGGCATCATGCTCCAGATCAGTCACAAGTTCTTCTCCAAAATTGCAGACGAGATGAACATCCGCCTGGGCAACGAGCGGGAATACGGCGTGGGCATGTTCTTCTTCCCCCAGAACGAGCACCTGCGGGCACAGGCCATGAAGCTGTTTGAGCTGGTGACCCGCAAAGAGGGGCTGGAATTTCTGGCCTGGCGCGAAGTGCCCGTGAACCCGGACGCCGTAGGCAGAAAGCCCGTGACTGTATGCCCGCCATCTGGCAGTGCTTCATCAAAAAGCCGGCCAAGGTGAGCAAGGGCATTGATTTTGACCGCAAGCTCTACATCGTCCGCCGGGTGTTTGAGCAGGCCAGCAACGGCACCTATGTGCCCAGCCTGTCCAGCCGCACCATCGTATACAAAGGCATGTTCCTGGTGCACGACCTGCGGCTGTTCTACGCCGACCTGCAAGACCCGGATTATGAATCCGCCATCGGCATGGTGCACAGCCGTTTCTCCACCAACACCAACCCCAGCTGGATGCGTGCCCACCCCAACCGCTTTATCCTGCACAACGGCGAGATCAACACCATCAAGGGCAACACGGACGCCATGCTGGCCCGTGAGGAGACCATCTCCTCTTCCATCATGCGGGACGATATGAACAAGATCCTGCCCATCATCAACACTTCCGGCTCCGACTCCGCCATGCTGGACAACGCGCTGGAGTTTATGGTGATGAACGGCATGGACCTGCCGCTGGCCGTGATGATCACGATTCCCGAGCCCTGGGAAAACAACAAGAACATCAGCCAGAAAAAGCGGGATTTTTACCAGTATTACGCCACCATGCTGGAGCCTTGGGACGGCCCTGCCGCCATTCTCTTCTCGGACGGCGACGTGGTGGGTGCCGTGCTGGACCGCAATGGCCTGCGCCCCAGCCGCTATTACATCACCAAGGACGGCCGGATGATCCTTTCCTCCGAGGTGGGCGTGCTGCCCTGCGACCCCGAGAACATCCTGGTCAAAGACCGTCTCCGCCCCGGCAAGATGCTGCTGGTGGATACCGTCAAGGGCGAAGTGGTGGACGATGAGAAGCTGAAAGAATACTACGCCAGCCGCGAGCCCTACGGTGAGTGGATCGATCGCAACCTGGTGGAGCTGAAAAACCTCAAGATCCCCAACACCAAAGTCCCCAGCTACACCGGCGAGGAGCTGACCCGCCTGCAGAAAGTGTTCGGCTACAAGTATGAGGAGATCAACTCCCTCATCCTGCCCATGGCCCGACTGGGTGCCGAGCCCTCGGGTGCCATGGGCACGGATACCCCGCTGGCTGTCCTCAGCGAGCAGCACCCGCCGCTGTTCAACTACTTCAAGCAGCGGTTTGCCCAGGTGACCAACCCTCCCATTGACGCGATCCGCGAAAAAGTGGTCACTTCCACCAGCGTCTATGTGGGCACCCACGGCAACCTGCTGGAGGACAAGCCTGAAAACTGGAAGGTGCTGAAAGTCCACAACCCCATTCTGACTTCCACCGACCTGCTCAAGATCAAGTACATGAACGTGCCGGGCTTCAAAGTGGCCACGGTGTCCATCAACTACTACAAAAACACCAGTCTGGAAAAGGCCATTGACCGGGTCTTCCTGGAAGTGGACCGCGCCTACAAGGATGGTGCCAATATCATCATCCTATCGGATCGCGACATTGATGAGTACCATGTGGCCATCCCCAGCCTGCTGGCGGTCTCCGCGGTGTCTCAGTACCTCATCCGCACCAAGAAGAGCACGGCACTGGCTCTGATCCTCGAGAGCGCCGAGCCCCACGAGGTGCACCATTTTGCCACCCTGCTGGGTTACGGTGCCTGCGCCGTCAACCCCTACCTGGCCCACGAGACCATCGGCCAGCTCATCGACGAGGGCCTGCTGGACAAAGACTACTACGCTGCCGTGGACGACTACAACAAGGCCATCCTGAACGGCATCGTCAAGATCGCCTCCAAGATGGGCATTTCCACCATCCAGAGCTACCAGAGCAGCCAGATCTTTGAGGCAGTGGGCATCTCGAAAGAGGTCATCGACAAGTACTTCACCGGCACGGTGAGCCGTGTGGGCGGCATCGAGCTGGAAGACATTCAGGCCGATGTGGAGGCCCAGCACAACGCCGCGTTCGACCCGCTGGGCCTGGACATCAACATGGAGCTGGAGGACGGCGGTGCCCACAAGTTCCGCAGCGGCAAAGAAGAGCATCTGTTCAATCCCCAGACCATCCACCTGTTCCAGAAAGCCTGCTGGACCAACGATTACGGCACGTTCAAGCAGTTTACCAGTGCTGTGGACAGCATGGGCAAAGAGGGCGTGCACCTGCGCAGCCTGCTGGACTTCAACTTTGACCCCAACGGCGGCATCCCGCTGGAAGAGGTGGAACCGGTGGAGTCCATCGTCAAGCGGTTCAAGGCCGCTGCCATGAGCTACGGTGCCCTGAGCAGCGAAGCCCATGAGACCATTGCCATCGCCCTGAACCGTCTGGGCGGCCGGAGCAACACCGGCGAGGGCGGCGAGCCGGAAAAGCGCTACCACAGCGAGAGCAATTCCAAGATCAAGCAGGTGGCTTCCGCCCGTTTCGGCGTCACCAGCAAGTATCTGGTCTCCGCGGAAGAGATCCAGATCAAGCTGGCACAGGGTGCAAAGCCCGGCGAGGGCGGCAACCTGCCCGGTGCCAAGGTGTACCCCTGGATCGCCAAGACCCGCCACAGCACCACCGGCGTGGGCCTCATCTCTCCCCCGCCCCACCACGACATCTACTCCATCGAGGATCTGGCCGAGCTCATCTATGACCTGAAGAACGCCAACCGCCACGCCAACATCAACGTCAAGCTGGTCAGCGAGGCAGGTGTTGGCACCATTGCCGCCGGCGTTGCCAAGGGCGGCGCACAGGTCATTCTGGTCTCCGGCTACGACGGCGGCACCGGCGCGGCACCTCGTACCTCCATCAAGAACGCGGGCCTGCCCTGGGAGCTGGGCATCGCCGAGACCCACCAGACCCTGATTTTGAACGGCCTGCGCACCCGTGTCCGCATTGAGAGCGATTCCAAACTGCTCTCCGGCCGTGATGTGGCCATCAGCTGTATGCTGGGCGCTGAGGAATTCGGCTTTGGTACCTCCCTGCTGATGTGCGAGGGCTGCGTGATGATGCGTGTCTGCAATCTGGACACCTGCCCCATGGGCATCTGCACCCAGAATCCCGAGCTGCGCAAGAATTTCAAAGGCAAACCGGAGTATATCATCCACTACCTGACCTTTGTGGCGCAGGAGCTGCGGGAGTACATGGCCAAGCTGGGCGTCCGCACCATCGACGAACTGGTGGGCCGTACGGATCTGCTCCATGTCAAGCCCAGCGCGCCGGGCAGCCGTTCCGCCAAGATGAACCTGGACTGCATCCTGCACAACCCGGCCATCGTCAACAGCAACGTCCACTTTGTCAAGGAGGACACCTACGACTTCCATCTGGAAGATACCCTTGACATGAAAGTGCTGATGAAGAAGTTCAAGCTGAACAGCAAGAACCCCCAGAGCGTGGCCCTCAATGTCAGCAACACCGACCGCGCTTTTGGTGCCATCTTTGGCAGCGAGATCACCCGCAAATACGGCAGTGACCTGCCGGACGATGTGTACACCGTCCGCTGCAACGGAGCCGGTGGCCAGAGCTTTGGCGCGTTCATTCCCAAGGGCCTGACCCTGCGGCTGACTGGCGACTGCAACGACTACATGGGCAAAGGCCTTTCCGGCGGCAAGATCATTGTCCGCCCGCCGGAAAACGTGACCTACAAGCCCGAGGAGAACATCATCACCGGCAACGTGGCCCTCTACGGTGCCACCTCCGGTAAGGTGTTCGTCTCCGGTGTGGCCGGTGAGCGCTTCTGCGTCCGCAACTCGGGTGCTACCGCCGTTGTGGAGGGCGTGGGCGACCACGGCTGTGAGTACATGACCGGCGGCACCGTGGTGGTGCTGGGCCAGACCGGCAAAACTTTGCAGCCGGCATGACCGGCGGCATCGCCTATGTGCTGGATGAGAACTGGGATTTCTACCAGCGGGTCAACAAGGAGACCGTCAGCCTGGAGCCTGTGGAGCACAAGTATGATGTGGCCACCCTGAAAGAGCTGATCCGGGAGCATGTGGAAGAGACCGGCTCCCCCCGCGGCAAAGAGATCCTGGACAACTTCAGCGAGTTCCTGCCCAAGTTCAAGAAAGTTCTCCCCTACGATTATGACCGGATGCTCCGGGTGATCGCCTCGATGGAAGAGCGCGGTCTGGACGGAGACCAGGCACAGATCGAAGCATTCTATGCCGTGCAGAAGAAGTAAGGAGGGGAAATCATATGGGCAAGATCACAGGATTTATGGATTACAAGCGCAAGACCAGTGCGGACATCCCGCCGCTGGAGCGCATGGAAAACTTTAACGAATTTCACATCTGGCTCTCCCGGGAGGAGCAACAGACCCAGGCTGCTCGCTGCATGGACTGCGGCGTGCCGTTCTGCCAGGCGGGTATGATGATCGGCGGCATGGCCTCCGGCTGCCCGCTGAACAACCTGATCCCGGAGTGGAACGACCTGGTTTATCAGGGCAAGTGGAGATGGCGCTCCACCGCCTGAAAGCCACCAACCGTTTCCCGGAGTTCACCAGCCGGGTCTGCCCCGCCCTGTGCGAGGCGGCCTGCACCTGCGGCGATGTGACCGGCAGCAGCGTTACCGTCCGGGAAAACGAGCACGCCATTGTGGAAACGGCTTACGCCAAGGGCTGGATGAAAGTCACCCCGCCCCCGGCCCGCACGGGCAAGAGCGTGGCGGTCATCGGCAGCGGCCCCTCCGGCCTCTCGGTGGCCGAGTACCTGAACATCCGAGGCCACGCCGTGACCGTGTTTGAGCGGGCTGACCGCATTGGCGGCCTGCTGATGTACGGCATCCCCAATATGAAGCTGGAAAAGAACGTCATCGAGCGCCGCCTGAAGATCATGCAGGCGGAGGGCATTGAGTTCCGCACCAATATGGATGTGGGCGGGGCGGTCTCGGCGGAAGAGATTTTGAATAGCTATGACGCGGTCGTCCTCTGCTGCGGTGCCAAAAAGGCCCGCGACCTGAATGTCCCAGGCCGGGACGCCAATGGTGTCCACTTTGCGGTGGACTACCTCACCAGCGTGACCAAGAGCCTGCTGGACTCCGACTTTGCAGACGGCAGGGCCATCAACGCGGCGGGCAAGAACGTCCTCGTCATCGGCGGCGGCGACACCGGCAACGACTGCCAGGGCACGGCCCTGCGGCAGGGCTGCACCGACCTGATGGCACTGGAAATGATGCCTCAGCCCCCCAAAGAGCGTGCCGCCAACAACCCCTGGCCGGAGTGGCCCAAGGTGCTCAAGGTAGACTACGGCCAGACCGAGTGCATCGCAAAGTTCGGCAAGGACCCCCGCGTCTACCAGACCACGGTCAAAGAATTCCTGAAAGATGAAGCGGGCAACCTGACCGGTGCCGTCATTGCGTATCTCAAGCCGGAGAAAGACCCCGAGACCGGCCGCACCAACATGGTGCCCACCGGCGAGACCTTTCTTTACGACTGCCAGCTGGCCTTTATTGCAGCGGGCTTTGTGGGCTGCGAGAGCTATGTGGCCGATGCCTTTGGCGTCAGCCTGACGAATCGCGGCTGCGTGGACACCGACCACTTCAAGACCAATGTGGACAAAGTATTTGCCTGCGGCGATATGCGCCGGGGCCAGAGCCTCGTTGTCTGGGGCCTGCGGGAGGGCCGTGACTGCGCGGCCGAGGTAGACCGCTACCTGATGGGCTACACCAACCTGTAACCCCCTCCCCTCTATTTTTCAAGCCATTCTCTTTCCTATCCTAAACAAGCAGCAGCGGGGACCTCGCATGGGGTTCCCGCTGCTGCTTTTCTGTTTTTATGGGCACATTTTCACAAAGTTTTCACATTTACAGCTTAATTCCTACTTGTCTTATAGGACAAGCTGTGCTAGAATCATCTCGCAGGAAGAGATACCCCCACGGGGTAATTCTTTAAACCAGAAAGGAGCAAGATACGATGTCGGAACCATCGGAACACATGGAGCACGCTTCCCCCGCCTGCCCGCACTGTGCGGCAGCGGCTGAGGCTGCCACACCGGAACCTGCGGAAATGGCGGCAGAATGCCGCGCCGCGCCGGAACCGCCAGAGGCAGAAACGGAAGCCGCTCCCCATGCCTGCTGCTGCCGCCACAAAGTGCGCACGCCGGAGGAGCACAAAGCCCTGCTCAACCGCCTGAGCCGCATTGAGGGGCAGATCAGAGGCATCCGGGGCATGGTGGAGAAAGACGTCTATTGTGCCGACATTCTGGTGCAGGTGGCAGCGGCCAACTCGGCGCTGAACAGCTTCACCCGCGAGCTTCTGGGCCAGCACATCCGCACCTGTGTGGCGGATGACCTGCGGGCCGGGCAGGACGAGAAGCTGGACGAGCTGCTCAAGCTGCTGCCCAAGCTGATGAAATAAGCCCCGCCGGGGCATCCTAGTTCCAAGCGACAGGAGGAACCAACACAATGGAACAGTATAACGTTACGGGCATGAGCTGCGCGGCCTGCTCTGCCCGGGTGGAAAAGGCCGTAAAGAAAGTGCCGGGTGTGACCAGCTGCTCGGTGAGCCTGCTGACCAACTCCATGGGCGTGGAGGGCACGGCCAGCGAGGCGGCCATCCTCAAAGCCGTGCAGGACGCCGGTTACGGTGCCAGCCTCAAGGGTGCGGCCAGCAACGCTACCCACAGCACCAGCGCCGATCTGGACGCCCTGGCCGACCATGAGACGCCCAAGCTCAAGCGGCGGCTCATCGCCTCGCTGGGCTTTCTGCTGGTGCTGATGTACTTCTCCATGGGACACATGATGTGGGGCTGGCCCCTCCCCCACTGGTTTGACGGCAACCACATTGCCATGGGCCTCGTCCAGCTGCTGCTGGCCGGCATCGTCATGGTCATCAACCAGAAATTCTTCCTCAACGGCTTCAAGGGCCTCCTCCACGGTGCGCCCAACATGGACACGCTGGTGGCCCTGGGCTCCATGGCCAGCTTTGTGTGGAGCACTTACGCCCTCTTTGCCATGACCCGTGCTCAGGTAGATGGCAATAACGAACTCGTCATGCACTATATGATGGAGTTCTACTTTGAATCCGCCGCCATGATCCTGACCCTCATCACCGTGGGCAAGATGCTGGAAGCCCGCTCCAAGGGCAAGACCACGGACGCCCTCAAGAGCCTGATGAAGCTGGCTCCTAAGACTGCCACCCTGCTGCGGGACGGCGCGGAAGTGGTTGTCCCCGTTGAGCAGGTGCAGAAAGGCGATGTCTTCGTCGTCCGCCCCGGTGAGAACATCCCCGTGGACGGCATCGTGCTGGAGGCTCCAGCGCCGTCAACGAGAGTGCCTTGACCGGCGAGAGCATCCCGGTGGACAAGGCCGAGGGCGATAAGGTCAGCGCCGCCACCACCAACCAGTCGGGCTTCCTGCAGTGCCAGGCCACCCGCGTGGGCGAGGACACCACTCTGGCCCAGATCATTAAGATGGTCAGCGATGCCGCCGCCACCAAAGCTCCCATCGCCAAGATCGCCGATACCGTTTCCGGCTTCTTTGTGCCCGCCGTCATCTCCATTGCCGTGCTCACCACCATCGTCTGGCTGCTGCTGGGCCATGAGCTGGGCTATGCACTGGCCCGCGGCATTTCCGTCCTGGTCATCAGCTGCCCCTGCGCGCTGGGTCTTGCCACCCCGGTGGCCATCATGGTGGGCAACGGCCTGGGTGCCAAGAACGGCATCCTCTTCAAAACGGCCGCTTCGCTGGAGGCTGCTGGCCGTACCCAGATCGTGGCGCTGGATAAGACCGGCACCATCACCAGCGGTGAGCCCAAGGTCACCGACATCCTCCCTGCGGAGGGCGTGACCGAGAGCGAGCTGCTGACGCTGGCCGCCTCGCTGGAGCAGAAGAGCGAGCACCCGCTGGCCAAGGCCGTGCTGGCCTATGCCGAGACCGAGACCATCGCATGCCCCGACGTCACTGACTTTACTGCCCTGCCCGGCAACGGCCTTTCCGCCAAGCTGGACGGCATGGAGATCTTTGGCGGCAACGCCAGCTTCATTGCCACCAAGGTGGAGGTGCCCGAGGCGTTGCAGAATGACGCCGCCGCCCTTTCCGCGCAGGGCAAAACGCCCCTCTTCTTTGGCGGGGCGGGCAGGCTGATGGGCGTCATCGCCGTGGCCGACACCATCAAAGAGGACAGCCCCCGGGCCATCCAGGAGCTGCAGAACATGGGCATCCGGGTGGTGATGCTGACGGGCGACAACCAGCGCACCGCCGATGCCATTGGCAGGCAGGCGGGCGTGGATGAAGTGATCGCAGGGGTCCTGCCCGACGGCAAGGAAGCCGTCATCCGCAGGCTGCAGGAGTCCGGCAAGGTGGCCATGGTGGGCGACGGCATTAACGACGCCCCGGCCCTGACCCGTGCCGACACCGGCATCGCCATTGGCGCGGGCACCGACGTGGCCATTGACGCCGCCGACGTGGTGCTGATGAACTCCAAGCTCTCGGACGTGCCCGCCGCCATCCGTCTGAGCCGCGCTACCCTGCGCAACATCCACGAAAACCTGTTCTGGGCGTTCATTTACAACATCATCGGCATCCCGCTGGCCGCCGGTGTCTTCATCCCGCTGGGCCTGACGCTCAACCCGATGTTTGGTGCCGCCGCCATGAGCCTTTCCAGCTTCTGTGTGGTCAGCAACGCCCTGCGGCTGAACCTGTTTGACGTCCACAGCACCAAGCACGACCGCAAGGTCAACCCCGTTTCGGCTCCCGCCGCCGCCTCTGCCCCCGTGGCTGAGGCTCCGGCTGAAGATAAAAAGAGTAATTCCAACCAGGAGGATCCTACCATGAAAAAGACTCTGCATGTTGAGGGCATGATGTGCGGCCACTGCGAGGCCCGTGTCAAGAAAGCACTGGAAGCCCTGCCCGAGGTCAGCGAGGCGGTCGTCAGCCACACTGACGGTACCGCCATCGTCACCCTGTCCGCTGAGGTCGCCAACGAGACCCTGAAAAAGGCCGTGGAAGACCAGGACTACCAAGTGACCGGCATCGAATAAGCCTGCCAAGACGCAAAAACACCGCTGAGGACAAAATCTCAGCGGTGTTTTTCATTTTATGACAGCGACGTTTGCAACGCCGTAGCGCTTCATCAGCGTAACGGCCTCTCTGCTGACCATTTCCCCGCTGACCACGATGGGGATGGCGGGCGGGCAGGAGACGGTGGGCATGGCGCAGACACGGCCCAGGGCTTCCTCTGCCGGGACGACCTCCTGCGGGGCAAGGATGGCTTCCCGGATGGTGCACCGGGGGCCATTTTCCGCCAGTTGCCGGGCCAGGGCCGCAAAGTTCCCGGCAGTGTCTTCTTCCGCCGGGGCACTGCCCAGCGGGCGGGCCGTACAGCAGGCGGTGATGGCCTCCCGCAGGCGGTCATAATCCTGCGGCGGGTTCTCCGGCGTAAACATCAGCACGAGATAGCGCGGGTCGGCATACTCGCACTCGATGCCATGCTGGCGCAGCACCTCGGCCAGTGCCTGCCCGGAACAACCCAGCGCGGCGGCATCCAGCGTCAGCTTGAGGGGCTCCCGGTCCGGGGGATTCCCGGGTAACGCCAGCGGGAGCACAGCCCCGTGGGCTGCAGCTGTCTCATTCAGGGCTTTGCGCAGGGCTTCCAGCGCTGCACAGCACCCGGCCAGCCGGGCCCGGTAATCCCCGGCCAGCACCGCGTTGCACTGGTCCAGCGACTGCAAAATGAGGTAAGACGGGCTGGTGGAGCCAAAGAGGTTGAGGGTATTGCGGACGGTTGCCTCGTCCTGCATGGGGGCATCCGGGCCCAGATGCAGGTAGGCCCCGCCTGTCAGGACCGGCAGAGTCTTGTGGCCGGAATCGCAGCACATGGCCGCCCCCAGTGCAATGGGGTGGCGGCTGCCGCCGGGCAGAAAGTGCAGGTACGCCCCGTGGGCGTTATCCACCAGCAGGGGCACGCCCCGCGCCTTGCAGACGGCTGCCAGCCCGGCGATATCCTGCACGCTGCCCAGATAATCCGGGCTGGTGACGTAGACGCCAAAGGGCCGTGTTCCCTGCCCTGCCAGCGTTTGCAGGGCCCTGCGCAGGGCTTCCGGCGTCACCGGGCAGCTGCACAGCGCCCCGGATGCTTCCGGGGCCGGCCAGAGCCACTGGATGTCGAAATCCAGCAGGGCGGCGGCATAGAGCAGGGCCTTGTGGGCATTGCGGGCCGCCAGCAGCACCGGGCGCTTCCCTGTTTTGGGAGCCCTCCGCAGGGCCAGCGCCAGCATGGCCCGGATACACTGGGACGAGCCCTCCGTGCTGTAATAAGTGCGCGCCGTGCCGAAAAGGGCCGTGGCGTTGGCTTCGCTCCGGGCAATGATACCCTCGGCCTCGTACAGCTCATCGGCCCCTTTGATCTCGGTGATGTCCCAGGCCTCACAGCCCAGAAACGGCTGGCCCTTATGGCCGGGCATGTGCAGGCGGCTGGTGCCGGACCGCGCATACTGCCGCACAAAATCCACGATGGGGGTGGTCATGGAGCTCATTCGCAGGCTTCGCCGGTGGCGCAGGCATTGCACTGGCCGCCGATCTCAATGGGCACCTCGATGCCCTGGGCAGCCAGCTCCTGGTTTTCGGCCACCTTGATCATGATGGCGCACTCCATCCGCTTGCGGAACAGCTCACAGCCGTACTCATACACGCCCTTGATGCTGCCCGTGGCGTGGTAGCCGTTGGCCGCACAGCCGCCGGAGCAGTAGAGCTTGGCCCAGCAATCCTTGCACTCCTTGCGGGCATAGGCGTTGCAGTGCTTGAACTCATCCCGGATCTCGGTATTGGTGACACCTTTCCAGATATCGCCCATGAGGTACTTGGGGTCGCCGACGAACTGGTGGCAGGGGTACAGGTCGCCCCAGGGGGTAACGGCCATGTACTCGGTGCCGGAACCGCAGCCCGAAATGCGCTTGTAGATGCAGGGGCCGCCGGTCAGGTCGATCATGTAGTGGTAGAACGTGAAGCCGCGGCCCTCGCGGTCCCGCTTGATCATCTCTTTGGCCAGGATCTCATACTGCTCCTTGAGGATGGGCAGATCTTCCGCGGTCAGGGCGCTGGGATCGTCCGGCTTGCAGACCACGGGCTCCATGCTCAGCTCGGTAAAGCCGAGGTCGGCCATGTGGAAGATGTCGTTGGTAAAGTCGGTGTTGAAATGGGTGTAAGTGCCGCGCATGTAGTAGTTTTTATCACCGCGCTTCTTGACGAACTCCTGGAACTTGGGCACGATGGCATCATAGCTGCCGTGGCCCGCGTAATCCTTGCGGAAGCGGTCGTGGACTTCCTTGCGGCCGTCCAGGCTCAGAACGACATTGTGGCACTCCTTGTTGCAGAAATCAATGACATCGTCGTCGATGAGCATGCCGTTGGTGGTCATGGTGAAACGGAAATTCTTGTTGTGGATCTTCTCCTGCTCACGGCAGTAGGCCACCAGCTTTTTGACCATATCGAAATTCATCAGCGGCTCACCGCCGAAGAAATCGACTTCGAGGTTGCGGCGGGTGCCGCTGTTCTCAATGAGGAAATCCATGGCGCGCTTGCCCACCTCAAAGCTCATGAGGCACGCTCGCCCTCATAACGGCCCTGGGAAGCAAAGCAGTAGGAGCAGTTCAGGTTACAGGTGTGGGCCACATGCAGGCAGAGAGCTTTGACCACGGTGTTGCGGTTCTTAAAGTCAAATGCCATATCCTCGTAGACATCCGGGCTCCACAGCTTGCCCGCCTCTTTCAGGGCGGTGACATCATCGATGCACTGGCGCAGGTCTTCCTCGGTGACGTCGGGCCGGTCGCCATATTTTTCCATCATGGCAGACACGATCTCGTCCGGGGTGTGGTCTGCATACATGGCGATCACATCATACGCCACATCGTCCACCACATGTACGGAACCGCTGCAGGTATCCAGCACGATGTTATATCCATTCAATTGATACTGATGTACCATTTTTACCTCCATACCATAAAAAAATGCCGCCCGGCAAAGGCGGCATAAGGTTTGCAAAAATTACTTATTGCTGTTCTCGCACTGCTGGTTAGCCACGCCGCAGGAGGTCTTGCAAGCGGACTGGCAGGAAGTCTGGCACTCGCCGCAGCCGCCGGTCTTAACGCTCTTAGTCAGGTCACGAGTAGCGATAGTCTTAATACGTTCCATAATAGAAAACCTCTCTAGCTCCATAGTTTCGTGCACGGAACCACCCGCACACCATGTTATCTTTATGTATGATAACACGCACGGGGGCTGATGTCAAGATTTTTAGGGGGCTTTTATCACCATCACCGCTTGGGGAGCTTTCTCTTCGGACACGAGGACGAGTTGCGGCTCCCAGCATCCGCTTCGCTTGCGCTTGCGTTTTGCTGGCCGCGGCCCCAACAACAATTCCCTGATTCCGCCACTGGCGGCGGTCATTGTTGTTGCAGGCCATTCCATCGCCCGCCCTACTGCCTGCGGCAGCAGGGTCCCACCCCAGCGGACGGTCCTCAGAGAAACTCCCCGCGCTCCCGGCATCATTCACCTCTCGATCGAGCAGGCCATCCGGTGGTACGTGTGCCGCACGCCCCGCACCGCGATGGAGTAGGCCATGATATTCTCCGGCAGGGCCATCCCGAAATAACCGGTATCGCCCAGGTGGTGGATATCGGTGCCCGCCATCTTGCACATGAGGGCAATGCGCTTTATCGTGTCGGTGTCAGCGCCCTCCTGCGAGGTGCCGATGGAAGTAATGGTCAGTGCGCCGTGCTGGTGGGCGCAGGTGATCAGGCGTTGGGCGTACTCCTGCGTGATGCCGGGCACAGTGCCGGGGGCAGGCAGGAGGATGATGTCGGCTCCGGCCTCCACAAAGGAAGCAATGTCCTGCTCTGTCATAATGTTTTCCGCCGCCTCCGAAAGGATCCCCGCCGCATGCATCTTGCCTGCCGCCAGGACGATGCTATCCCCGACGGCTTCTTTGAAACGGCGGAGCGTCTGCTCAATGGCTGTGTTGGTGACACCGACACCGGGGTTGCCCGTGAGCAGGACAAAATCAATGCCCAGCTTCTTGGCCCGCAGAGCGTTCTCCACCGTGGCGTGACGCCCGGCGGACATGGCCCACATGGGGTCCGTCTCGATCTCCGCGTCATCCGCCACGGGCTCCAGATTGATGCCGATGGGCCGCCCGGTGAGCTTTTTCAGCAGGCGGATGGTCTCCCCCGGTTCCACCGGCGGCAGGCCGTGGATGACGGGCTGCTGCACATCAAACAGATTCAGCAGCAGGATATCCGCCCCCATGGAGGCCGCAAACTCCGCGTTGGTCACATTGCCCAGCAGCGGCTGCACCGAACCGATGGTCTCGCAGGCAATGACCCGGCCCTCGCTCTTCTGGATGGACTCCAGCAGGTCAGCCTTGGTGAACTGCGCAAAATCCGAAGCGCAGCAATCCAGCATTCGTTTTGCCATAGTGGGTTCTCCCTTTTTGTTTTTCTTTTATTATACGACAGGGCAGGGGGCTTTTACAAGATAAACAAAAAAACCACCCGATTATTACCGGATGGCCAGACTGGTTGGGGATGAGAGAATCGAACTCCCACAAGTAGAGTCAGAGTCTACCGCACTACCACTATGCAAATCCCCAATATTCTGTTTTGTTTTGCGGGGTGATCCGCTCAACGTGTGCTATTATACGGAAAACGCGCGTCTTTGTCAAGCGGTTTTTTGAAAAAATTTGCACTTTTTGAAAAATCAACGCGGAGCCGTGCACAGTGCCCTGAAATGTCATCCTTTTTGTGCCCGCTGCATATACTGGAAACCAGCAGATGCAAAAAACAAAAAAGGAGGACATCCTATGGTACAAGCCGCACAAAAGCCGCAGACCCTGCTTTCCAGCCGCATCCCGCGGGACACGGAGCACGAGCGTTACCACCCGGAGCTGGAGGAGGAACTGAAAGAGTGCCTGTTCTGTCTGCGCCGCAACGAGATGATGTTTGATCTGGAGACGGACACAGACCTCATCGAGCAGCGCATCTACGAGCGGCAGGCCCTGCTGGCCCGCTACCGTTACTTACTTTCCCGCGCCCGGGAACTAGGGCTCCACACGATCTTGCAGAAGTATCAGCCACTGGGTTGATGTTCCTCATGGGAAATCAGCCTAAAATGACAGCAGCCCCCGACGGAACTCCCGCCGGGGGCTGTTTTTGTTTAAAGTAAGATGCAGATGAGGCCGGTGCAGCCCTCGTTGATGACCTGCTCCAACGTTTCCTGCATTTTGGTGCGGGCTTCCTGCGGCATGTGCAAGAGCTTGTTCTGCAGCCCGTCGTTGACCAGCTCGTGCAGACTTTTGCCAAAGATATTGGACTCCCACAGCTTGACGGGGTCGCTCTCAAAATCCTGCAAAAGGCTCTGGACTAAATCTTCGCTCTGCTTCTCGGTGCCCACAATGGGGCTGATCTCGGTATGGATGGTGGCTTTCATCATCTGGATGGAGGGGGCGCTGGCTTCCAGCCGGACGCCGTACCGCCCGCCCTGCTGGACGATCTCAGGCTGTTCCAGCGAGAGCTCGTCAATGGTGGGCATGACGATGCCATACCCGGTGGCCTCCACCTGCTCGAGGGCGGAACGAATTTTCTCGTACTCCCGGCTGGCCTTTGCCAGCGAGAGGATGCAGGGCATCAGCCCGGCCTCGTCGCCGATCTCCAGCCCGGTCTGCTCGCTGAGCACCTGATAGAAGACTTCCGGCTTCAGGATCACCGTCACCCGGACGATGCCATCAGAGAGGTTCATCCCGCTGAGAGCGGTCTGCTGGACGGCGTCACAGGCCAGCGCGGCCCCGCCGGAGGCAGAGAGGTCTTTCATCCGGGTCACCTGCTCGGAAAAGGCCATGGCGGCAGAGTACACTTCCGTCTGGAGCCAGTGGCCTTTGTCCAGCATGGTCACCCAGCGGGGCAGCGCGAAATCCAGCTCCCGCACCGGGAACTCATACAGCACCTTTTGCAGGATGGTGTTCAGTGCGGCGGCATCCAGGTCCAGACAGCTGACGGCCAGCACGCCGCGGCCATAGCTCTGCTCCAACTCGGCCGCCAGGGCCCGGGTCTCCGGGGCGTCCGGGTGGGTGCTGTTGAGGAGGATGACAAAGGGCTTGCCCAGCGCTTCCAGCTCCTGCACCACCCGCTGCTCCGCCGGGAGGTAACTTTCCCGGGGGATCTCGCTGATGGAGCCATCCGTCGTGACCACGATGCCGATGGTGGAGTGGTCGGTGATGACCTTGCGGGTACCTGTTTCTGCCGCCAGGTCAAAGGGGATCTCCTCCTCAAACCAGGGGCTCTTGACCATCCGGGGCTTGTCATCCTCCTCGTGGCCCATGGCCCCCTCCACCATGTAGCCCACACAGTCGATGAGGCGCACCCGGCACTCGCCCCCGCCCTCCAGTGCCAGCGGCACTGCCGCTTCCGGGATGAACTTGGGCTCGGTGGTCATGATGGTACGCCCCGCCGCCGACTGGGGCAGCTCATCCCGGGCGCGGAGGCGGGCGGCCTCCGGCCCCATGGCAGGCAGCACCAGCTGCTCCATAAACCGCTTGATGAATGTACTCTTCCCTGTCCGCACCGGCCCCACCACCCCGATGAGGATGTCGCCGCCCGTCCGTGCACCGATCTCCCGGCAGACCGCGTTCTGCTCCAGCATTTCCTGCTTTTCCAAAGTGCTCTCCCCTCTCGTCCTGTTTTAGCAAAGTTTATGCGGCTATCTTTCAAAAAATAACTGCTGCTTCCCGCTTTGCCAAGGCCTCTCCCTTTGGGAGAGGTGTCACCGCAGGTGACGGAGAGGGCTAGGATGCTGTCAAAAAGCAAAAACACAGCGATACGCTGCCTCTGACAAACAGAGTGCGTATCGCTGTGTTTGCGTGTTTTTCTTTGCCAGGCTCGCCCTCTCAGGCGCTAACGCGCCAGCTCTCCCAAAGGGAGAGCCTCTGGCGAGGAGGAAAATTTTACAATAAAGCAGGCACCAGCTCTGCCAGCTTTTCCGCCAGCTGAGCGTGGCCATGGCGGGTCAGGTGCATAAAGTCGATCTGATTGAACTCGCAGCCCTCGGCGTCCAGAAAGTGCACGCCCTGCCGCTCGGCGATGACGCGGAACTGCTCCGCCACACCGGCGGATCTCTCCACACAGCCCTCGCCCATGACGGGGTCGTGGAAGCCTCTTTGATACGGGGCGGGGCCACCACCAGAATGTTGGGGGCCTTGGCACCCCAGCAGTCCACGCTCTTGCACTTGAGGATGAGCCGTTCCAGACCCGCGGCGATACAGGCAGCGTTGGCGCCAAAGCGCTCCTTGACGTCGTTGGTCCCCAGCATGATGATGAGCAGGTCGATGACCTCATGGCTCTTGAGGAGGGCGTAGGCGGCGCTCAGGGCGTCCATGGATTCGTGGATGGGGTCTACAAAGACGGTCGTCCGGCCGGAGAGGCCCTCTTCGGTGACGAGATAATCGCTGCCCAGCGCGGTCTGCAGGCGGCAGGTCCAGCGTTCCTCCTCATTGAAGCGGATCCCGCCGTCGGCACAGTCCGTCGGGTCGGCACAGTAGCCGTGGGTGTTGCTGTCACCCAGGCAGAGAACATGTTTTTTCATGGTAGTTCCTCCTGTTCAGGTGTTTTCCATGGTCTGGCGGAAATAATACACAGCGCCTACCATTCCGGCGTCGTTGTGGAGCTGAGCCGCCCGGATCTCCAGCCCCTCGGCAAAGGCGGGCATGATGGAGCGCCGGACCTTTGCGGCCACCGGCTCGATGAGGAATTTTTCCTGCGCGCTGACGCCGCCGCCGATCAGGATGAGCTGCGGATTGAAGATGTGCACCATGCCCGCCAGCCCCTGCGCGATCTCGTCCGTCCAGCGTTCGATGAGATCGAGCACCAGCGGGTTGCCTGCCTCGGCCGCCGCAAAGATGGCCCGGCCCATCTTTCAGGTTGGGGTCAATGGCGTGGGCTCCCCGCACCAGAGCCGTGGTGGAGGCGTACTGCTCCCAGCAGCCCACCGCCCCGCAGGTGCAAAGCAGGCCGTGCTGGGCGTGGGTACGGTAGTGGCCCATCTCGCCGCCCAGGCCCCGGGCACCCTCCAGCAGGCGGCCCCCGGTCAGGATGCCGCCGCCGACGCCAGTGCCCAGCGTGACACCGATGACGTCGGTATAGCCCTTTGCCCCGCCGACCCAGACTTCACCCAGGCACATGCAGTTGGCGTCGTTGGCCACGGTGACGGGCCGGTGGAATTTGGCTTCCAGCTGCTCCTTGATGGAGCTGCCGATGTAGTTGGGCAGGTTGCCACAGGTGCCCACCACCACGCCGGTATGGCTGTTGATCTGGCCGGTGGCGGAAACGCCGATGCCTTCCAGCGCCCGCGGGTCTTCCCCCCGCGCGGTGAGGAACCGCTCGGCAGCGGCCAGCACCGTGGTCAGGATGGGAGTCTGCCAGCCGTCAAAGCTGACGCTCTCCTCGGCTTTGGCAAGGATGCCGCCCGTTTCGTCCACAAGGCCCAGCTTGACGCTGGTGCCGCCGATGTCAATGGCAAGATACTGTTTCATCCAGCATTCCCTTTCCTTTTGTTGTCATTTGTTCATGGCGTGGATGGCACCGGTAAAGCGGGCCGTGATCTCGGCCGGGCGGGTAATGGCGCCGCCCACCACCAGCGCAAAGGCACCGGCTTCCAGCGCCTTGACGGCCTGCTCCGGGTAGTGGATGTGGCCCTCCGCGATGACTTTGGCCGGGCACTGGGTGGCCAGCGTGTGGACGAAATCAAAATCAATGTCGTTGATGCCGGTGGTCTCGGGGGTATAGCCCCGCATGGTGGTGCCCACAAAGTCCGCTCCGGCGGCGGCGCAGGCCATGGCGTTTTCCACGTTATCGCAGTCGGCCATGAGCAGCTGGTCCGGATATTTCTCTTTGATGGCCTTGATGAACTCCGGGGAGGTCATGCCGTCCGGGCGCAGGGCGCCGGTGCCCTGCACAGCCAGGATATCCACCCCGCAGGCCACCAGCTCGTCCACTTCCTTCATGGTGACGGTGATGTACATGGGCGTGCCGGGGTAGTCCTTTTTGATGATGCCGATGACGGGCAGGTCCACCACCTGCTTGATCTGGGTAATGTCCCGCACGGTGTTGGCCCGGATGCCCACGGCCCCGCTCATGGCGGCTGCTTTGGCCATCAGGGGCATCACACCGCCCTCCTTGGTGTACAGGGGCTCGGTCTCCAATGCCTGGCAGGAGACGATGAGGCCGCCCTTGATCTGTGCAAACAGTTTTTCTTTGTCCATCATGCTTTGTCCTCCATTCTGATCTTGACGACGGCTTTGCGCACTTTCGTGCACTCCGGGCGGGCCACGCCGGGCTTGTGCAGCTCTCCGGGGAAGAAAAGGACGAACCGCCCCTCCCCCAGCGAACCCGTGACGGCGTCCGGGCTGTTCTGGAACCCGATGTCCCCCGTGAACGTCCCGACTTCCTCGCCGGGAGCCGTGGCGTAGCCCCAGCCCTCGCCGCCGGTGATGTCGATTTGCAGGTCCGCATAGCGGCGGTGGTACTCAGGGTTTGCCCCCTCGCCCGGTTTCAGGTCAGCCTCCATCACATTGATGAAGATGTTCTCCCCGTCCACTTCGGTGCGGCCCAGTGGCAGGTCGGCCAGGGTGTGGCCCACACAGTAGGCGGTGAGGTAATCAATGGCGGTATCGAGGTTTTCATGGAAGCCCCGGTAGCGGTTCAGATGTTCCAGCGTATCGCAGATCATGATGTTTTCTCCGTTTTTGTGTTGTGATAAAACCAGAAACAGCGCCTGCCCTCTCCCCTCAAAAATGAGACGGAGAGGGGGCGCGGTTTCCGGGAACAGGGGTTACAGTTTTGCGATGGCGGCCTCGATCATGGCCTGTGCCTGCGCGACGATCTTCTCATCCTCGCAGGCCAGGTTGGGCATGGGAGCGCGGACGCCGCCCAGCTCCAGGCCGTACATCCGGCGCAGGATCTCTTTCTGCACCGCGTAGAGGTTGCCGTGGGCCTCGCACATCTTATAAATGATGCGGTCGGCATCGTACTGGATGGCGCGGGCCTTTTCGATCTCGCCCTTGTTGATGTGGTCGTTCATGGCCAGATACAACTCGGGCATAACGGCGTAAGTGCCGCCGATGCCGCCGTCGGCACCAATGACACGGCCGGAGACGAACTGCTCATCCGGCCCGTTGAAGACCACGAAGCTGCCCTCGCCCCGGGCGGCGATGCCGGCATCCTTGAACATCTGGATGTCCTGAGTGGGCATGGAGCTGTTCTTGACGGCGACGACGTTGGGGTTCTTGAGCATCTCATGCAGCAGGCTCATGGTCAGGCCGGTGCCTGCCAGCTGGGGGATGTTATAGATGACGAAATCCGTGTGGGGGGCGGCAGCGGACATGTCATTCCAATACTTGGCAATGGCATACTCAGGCAGGTGGAAGTAGATGGGCGGGATGGAAGCAATGGCGTCCACGCCCACGCTCTCGGCATGGGCTGCCAGCTCCACGCTGTCGGCGGTATTGTTGCAGCCGACATGGGCAATGACGGTGATCTTCCCTTTGGCCTCGCTCATGACAGCTTCCAGCAGCTTCTTGCGCTCATCGGGGTGCTGGTAGATGCACTCACCGGAGGAGCCGCCCACATAGACGCCCTTGACGCCCTTGGCGATCAGGTGGCGGGTCAGGGCTTTCGCGCCCTCCGTGGAAATATTGCCCTCTGCATCATAGCAGGCATAGAACGCGGGGATGACGCCGCAGTATTTGGTTAAGTCTTTCATGATTTCTTCTCCTTTTTATCCCTTAACGGCACCCATTGCGATGCCCTTGGTAAAGTATTTCTGGAAGATGAGGAAGATGATGATGATGGGCACAGCGGCCAGCGCGGCACCGGCCATGATCAGGCCGAAGTCGGTGCTGTTTTCCGCCTGCAGCTTAGCAATGCCCAGCGAGATGGTCAGGTTGCTGGTGCTGGACAGCATGATCAGCTGCATGAAGTAGTCGTTCCAGCTGTTGATGAACGTGAAGATGGCCAGCGCGCCGATGCCCGGCTTGACCATAGGCAGCACGATGCTGATAAAGGTCTTGGCCTCGCTGGCGCCATCGATGCGGGCCGCTTCCAGCATCTCGGTGGGGATGCCCTCACTGAACTGCTTCATCAGGAAGACACCGAAAGGCCAGCCGACGATGGGGAAAATGACCGCCCAGATGGTGTTATACAGGTTGAGGGAGCTCATCTCGCGCAGCAGGGGGATCAGGATGACCTGCTTGGGCAGAGCCATGGCGCAGACGATGAGGGTGAACAGCAGCTTGCGGCCCACGAAGCGCTTCTTGGCCAGTGCATAGCCTGCCATGGCAGCCGTTGCACAGGTGAGGATCATGGAGACGACCGCCATGAAGACGGTGTTGACCATCCAGCGGATGGCCGCCGGGACGGTGGGGCCGACCGAGAAGTAGATGGGCTCGCCGTCGGCGCTGAAACGGCTGCCGAACGGCACGGCCAGCTGCCACAGCGGAGCGCTTTTGCCCGCAAACAGTTTCTGGTAGTTGGTGAGCACCCACTCACTGGGCCACCACTCCGGGGTGGTGGAGTTGATGGCCGCGCCCGTTTTGAACGAGCCGGTGATGATCCAGTACAGCGGGAACGCGAACAGCACCGCCATGATGCTGATGAGGATGATGGCAAGGATCATGTAGGCGCTCATCCGCTTGAGTTTGCTGGGGTGACGCTTTAAGGGCTTTTGCTTTTTTGCAGTTGCACTCATTTCCGGCACCTCCTTTAATTATCCTGGTTGCCCAGCTTGAACTGGACCGCCGACAGGATGGCAATGATGACCGCCAGCACCACGCCCATGGCGTTGCCGTAGCCGTAGCGGTAGAGCTTGAACGCGGTGTAGTAGATGTAGTACATGATGGTATCGGTGCTGTGGTTGGGGCCGCCGGACGTCAGCAGCTGGATCAGCGCAAAGCACTGGAACGAGTTGATGGTGGTGATGACCAGGATGTACAGGGTGGTGGGCATGATGGCGGGCCACTTGATCTTCCAGAACGCCTGGAAATCGTTCGCGCCGTCCACCTCCGCCGCTTCCACGATGGACTGATCGACGTTGCCCAGGGCGGAGACATACAGGACGATGGGCTGGCCCACCGAGGTGGTGAGCAGGATGAGGATGATGCAGCCCAGGGCGTATTTTTCATCGCCCAGCCAGTTGATGTTCTTATCAATGAGGCCGACGGCTTTGCCCAGGTAGTTGAAGATGCCGTAGTAGTTGTTGTACATCCACTTCCACACCACGGTAACGGCCACGGAGCCGGTGACCACCGGCAGGTAGAACACGCAGCGGAAGAGGCTGGTGGCCCACTCCGGCAGGTCTACGATGGCGGAGGACACCCACAGCGAGAACGCGCAGGTGACGGGCACCGAGACGATGACGATGATGAACGTATTTTTGAGCGCGCCAATGAAGACGGGGTCACTGAACAGTTCTTTATAGTTTGCCAGGCCCACGAAAACATCGGCACGGTTCATGGTGGAGTCAAAGAAGCTTGTGACCACGCAGAGCACCATGGGATAGATGACGAACCCCAGGAAGAAGATCAGGCTGGGTAGCAGGAACAGGTAGGAGGCAATGGTCTCCTGCCGGACCAGTGCGCTGCTGCGTTTTGGCTCTTCGATCTTTACAGTCTTTGCTGCCAAAAAAATCACCAAACCTTTCTTTCCGGCATGTGCACCGGTTTCTTACACAAAATGCCCCTCCCTCGCCGGGATGTTCGAGGGAGGGGCACAAAGTTTACCTTGATCTGCCCTCAGGCAGGCTCGTTATGCCTCGGCAGCAGCGGCTGCATTGGCGTTGTCGCAGAACGTCTTGACGGCAGTGGTCACATCCTCACCGGTGCCAACACGCTGGAGCATGTTCCACCACTCGGTACGGGCGGTTGCCCAGCCCGGGGTGATCTGGTAGTAATCGCCCAGGTAGTTCATGAACTTGCTATACTCGCTCATGATCTCGTTGCCGGCGTAGATGTCGCCCACGCTTGCACGGACCGGGAAGTAAGTGGAAGCCAGAACGCTTGCACCCACCTGATCGGGGTCGGCCGCGATGAAGTCGATAAAGGTCTTGGCTGCTTCGATCTTGGCGTCATCGCCGTTATTGAAGATGCCAAAGCCCCAGATACCGCCGCAGAGCTTCGGGTCGCCGCTTGCGGTGGGGAATGCCATGGGGAAGATCTCATCGCCGCTGTTGGTCAGGCCGGCGTCGTTGTTGTCGGTGTTGAGCTGCTGGGCAATGTTCCAGCAGAACGCCATCTGCAGGGTTCCGTTGCGGAAGAGGGTGATCTCTTCGCCGCCGTTGATGGAAGCGTCAAAGTTGATGCCGTCGGCGTCGTGCAGAGCCTGGATGGCCTTGATGTTCTCAGCGGAATCCGCAGTGTACTTGGTGTGGGCCGCATCGGTAAAGGTGCCGCCGTACATGTTGTTGATGATGGCGCGGGTGCCCTGGTCGCCGCCCTGGCCGCTGCAGTAGATGGCTGCCACGTTCTCGTAGCCGCCCTTGTACAGAGCATCCACGGTAGCCAGGAAGTCATCGGTGCTCCAGGTGTGGGTATCGGTGTTGATGTACTTGTCCGCGCCCACTTCCTTCACTTTGGTCATGTTGACAGCCATGCAGTGTGCGGTCATGCACAGGGGATACTCGTAGTAATCACCGGCGTCGTTCTTGCAGGCGGATTCTACAGACTCATAGATGTCTTTCTTGGCATCGTCGGTCCACAGGTCGTTCAGCGGAGCCATGACGCCCTTGGCACCCCAGTTGGCCACCAGACGCTCGGGGCCTTCCATGATGAGGTCGGGCGCGCTGCCGCCCTCGATGGCGGTGTTGACCTGGTCGTCGCCGTTGGTGTAATCCAGATACTCCACGGTGACCTTGATATCGGGGTACTTGGCGTTGAAGCTGGCGATGATCTCCTGAACGGTCTCATCCTTGCCCCAGCCGCCGATGGGGTATGTCCACAGCTTGATGCTGGCGGCAGCGCTGCCGGAAGCCTCGGAAGAGGCAGCCGGGGCAGCGGAAGAAGCGGTGGAAGCAGCTGTGCTGGTAGAAGAACCGCCGCATGCGGCCAGAGCGCCTGCCGCGCTGAGCGCGCCAACAGCTTTCAGGAAAGAGCGGCGAGAGATACTTTTTTTCATAACAGTTTCTCCTTATTTTATCACGGTGCGGCCCCTCGTGCGGCGGGCCGTTGTTCATTGGCCTTATTATAGAAAATAATTTTCATTTTGTCCATTAGCCGCTTGTCTAATTAAAAAATTATTTTCTTGTGCATCTCGCACAACTTTCTGGGATACATCCTGTTTTTTAGCATTTTGTCCAGTTTTGTCCCCAATTGTTTTTATTTTGTAACCATTTCAGTTTCATCTCGTTCACGGGGTATGAAAATTATTTTTCAGTCAATTTGAAAGACTTTTTCATGAATAAGTATCACTCTTCACAATTTTTTGGATGCTCTGCACAGAAAACCGGGCACATTTGTGGGCAAAGCCCCACTTGTAAACCGGGCGGAATTCTTTTATACTTTTTATGGAACAGGTGTAAGAACAGTGCAGCGGGAGCCCGGCTCCCCTGCTTTATAAGGAGTAATCAAATCATGTCGATCAACTTTTGGGATCTGCTGCACCAGCGGCAGGACGAGCTGACCAAGTCCGGCCGGGCGGTAGCGGATTATCTGCTCCAGCACGCCGACGAAGCGCAGTACCTCTCCATCTCTTCCCTCGCCAAGGAGTGCAATGTGGCCGAGGCCACGGTCTTCCGCTTTTGCCGGGCACTGGGCTTTGAGGGCTACCACGAGATGCGCATTGCCCTGGCCCAGGCCAACGCCACTGGCAGCATGGTCAACCATCAGGAGCTGCAGCCCGGGGCCACCACGGCCACCCTCTGCGACCATGCCCACGCCCTTTTTATGACAGCCATCAACGGCACTCAGAACGCCCTTTCCACCGAGGCTGTGGACGAAGCGGTCAACCTGATGCGGGCGGCAAAGCAGGTATTCTGTTTAGGGCAGGGCGGCAGCATGTTACTGGCCAACGACATCTGCGCCCGCTTTTCCAGCCTTTCCACCAAGTTCCGGACGGCGGGCGACAGTCATTTGCAATTACTGACAGCCAGCCTGATGGGCCCGGAGGACGTGGTGCTCTTCGTTTCCTACTCCGGTGCCACCCGCGACATGATGGAGACCTTGCGCACGGCCAAGGACGCCGGAGCCAAAATCATTTTACTGACCCACTACGAGGACTCCCCCGGCGCGGCATTGGCGGATGTAGTGCTGCTGTGCGGGGCGCAGGAGAGCCCGCTGGACTCCGGCAGCATCCCCATCAAGGTGGCGGTGCTCTACGTCGGCGAGGTGCTGCTGCTGCGCTACATGATGGACGACCCCGAGACCGCCAACACGGCACAGGACCGCACCAGTGAAGCCGTGGCGATGAAATTGTTGTAAATCGCGCCAGGGAGCGGTCGAGCGAATGCGAGACTGAGAGGTTTCCCCTTACGAAAAAAACTTCCGAATGCCGGAACGTGACCGTTCCAGTTCGGAAGTTTTTTCTTTTTATGATACCGCGTAACAATCAAATGTAATCCGAAATATACGGAATTTTGTGGAAGAGCACGTCGTCCAGGCGCTCGGCGGCCTCTTCCCTGCCCTCGATGCGCTCCAGCTCATAGAGACGGTCGGCGGTCTTATAACCCAGCAACAGGGTGGAGAGGGTACCGATGCCCATTTTCAGCTTATACTCCGCCGGGGCATTCACTACCTTGCAGTGACCATCGGCAAAGCGGACGGTGAACGTCCGGTTATTCCAGGGCAGCAGGGTGTCCTCGATTTCCAGGTCGATGCAGAGCTCGCCGCCATCGGGGTCGCAGGGATAATCTTCCAAAAAGCTCTCCACATCCACGATGCGGCCCATCGCGTAGGGGCGGATGCTCTCCTTGATGTCGCCGTCGTCCATCTCGAAAGCGATGGGTTCACTAAAGTAAGTATTGCCATGCACCTCGTCGATCATGGAGTCGTGGGCGTGGATATACTCCCACAGGCCTTTCTGTGCCTCGCGGTTGAGGTAGATCATCTCCTTGATATGCATGATATCGTTCTTGATGAGGTAGACCATATAGCCGCAGGGCTTATCTTTCATGTTGTAGTAGACGGCCACGTTGGTGTCGTCCTCATCCCAGCGCCAGTATTCCTCCCAGGCCAGGTTATTGCGGAACAGGCACCCGTGGGTGACAGAGGCAAAGTGGGAATGGAGCTCATGGAAATCGGTGTTATCCCACGCTACCCGGCGGACATAGCCCGGGGCCTGGACTTTGGTGGGGATCTGCCGGTCCTTGATGTTGAACGAAATTTTATTGGAGACGATTTCCCACCCGAGGTGATGATACAGCGGGATGGAGTAGGGGTAGAGCAGCGCAAACGTCTTGCCCTCCTCATACATCCGGGTCAGGCCCTGGATCATCAACTTTTTCATGATGCCCTGCCCGGTGTACTCCGGGTAGGTGCAGACACTGGTGACGAAGCCGACGTGGTAGACTTCATCGTAGATGTTCATTTTCAGCGGGTAGACCGCGAACTGGGAGACGAGGGTATCGCCGTCAAAACAGCCCAGCACATCGGCGCGTTCCAGCACCGGGAATTTGGACTGCTTGATCTCATCGTCTTTCCAGCCTGTAGCCGTCAGTTCCTCCTCCGTCACCTGAAAGGTGTAGCGGAGCAGGGCGTTATACTGATCCAGGTCGTCCGTTTCCAGATAGCGCGTGGTGTAATGCTCTGCGGAGTTCATGGAATGATTGCCTCTTTTCGTTCTTTCACTTTCCCGTATTTTACTCAGTCCGTGTCGTATTCAACGGAGTCGGCGGGGGCTTCCCCGCTGCCGTCGGCGGTGTCGGTGTTATCGGAGGCTGCGGGCTGCTCCGGGGTGGCCGGGACATTCTCCACGCTGGGGTCCGCGGCAATATACACCACGATGACACTCCCGGCCTCCACGCTGGTACCCGCTTCGGCGCTGCAGGAAACGACGCATCCCGACGCATAGGAGCCGTCGTTGACCACCATGAAGCAGCTGGGCACCAAGCCCCTGCTCTCCAGCTCTTTCACGGCTCCCTCCTGGGTAAAGCCGATGACATTGGGCATCTCGATCATCTCGGGGCCCTTGCTTACCACCAGGCTGATGGTGCCGCCCTCTTCCAGCAGCTCCCCTGCCGCGGGCTCCTGCCGGATGATCTTGCCCTCGGCCACGGTGTCGCTGTATTCCAGCGTGACATAGAAGAGATAATCGCCCACATAGCTGCGGTTGTTCCGCACCTGAGCGTCATAATCCAGCCCCACGAAATCGGGCACCAGATTGGCGGGCTCGGTGATGCTGGGCTCCTCCGGCACGCTCTCGGGCGTGGTGACGGACGAAGCCCCCTGTTCCGGCAGGTGGGTACTCACAAAGCCCCAGACCGCGAGCAGGGTGAGCACAGCCAGCAAGATCAGGATGGCCGCCAGCAGGTTGCGCAGGCTGAGCAGGTGGGTGTCATCCCCGGGGTCTTTTGCCGCCGGGGCGGTCTCGGGCTTCATGGTGCGGGCCAGCTCCTGGGTGTACTCCTGAGAGGACAGGGCCTTGAACAGCTGGGGCACGGTCTGGATGCGCTCCACCGGCTTGAGCCGCAGGCCGTACTGCAAAACGTCCGAGAGGTAGACCGGCAGGGCCGGGTTGACGGTGCGGGCTTTGGGGTTGGAGTCCGACACCAGCCGCTGGGCGGCGGGCACCGGGCTCAGGCCGCAGACCATCCGATAAAAGACGGCGGCAAGGCTGTATTCATCGGTATAGCGGCCCTCAAACTCGGCGGTGGAGTATTGCTCCGGGGCCGAGAAGCCCTCGTACAGCTGCTCGTGGAGGCCGCTTCCGGCCGTGCGCAGGCCCACGGTGGCGTAGCCCGTCAGCCGGGCCCGGCCATTGTCCAGCACCCGGATGTTGGCCGGACAGATGCCCCGGTGCACCAGCCCCACCTCGTGCATGGCCGCCACGCCCTCAAACACGGGCTGCAGCATGGCACAGGCAGCGGCAGGCTCCACGGGGCCGGGGTGATCTTCCAGCCATTTCTGCAGGGGCCGTCCGCCGGGGTTCTCCATCACGGCGTAGACGGTATTGTTCTCTTCAAACACGTCCAGCACGGCTTCCAGGCCGTTGGCCGGGGTGATGCGCTGGATGGCGTGGTAGAGGTCCGCAAAGTCCATCCGGGTGGTCTTGAACAGCACCTCGCTGCCGGGTTTGGGGCGCAAATAGCAGTCCCGGCCCCGCTCGGCGGCCAGCGTCAGGGGCATATACTCCTTGACGGTGACCCGGAAGCGGCCCTTGTTCTCCACGCCCCGGTAAAGGATGCCCTCACCGTCGATGCTCTGGATCTCGCCCACGGTGTACCGCCCGGCCAGCACGGTGCCCACCGGGAGGCTGCCCGACGGGTTGCGTCCGGTCAGGCTCCGCCCGCAGTGAGGGCAGACCGGTTCCGGTGTGTCCAGCTCCTGCATACAGTACGGGCATATCCGTTTTGCGTCCATGGTGGTTCCCCCTTTGCGGCGTGTTGTAGTGCCTTTTATTGTAGCATATCGCGGATGGGAAATCAAATGAGCACCGCCCGGCCGTTGCGGATTTTGGTCTTCATGGCGAAGCGGACGGCGTCGCGGCCGGTCATGGGGTCCACGATGCCGAGGGTGAGCCTCTGGCCGCCGTTTTTCCCAGAGAGGGAGAGCCGCACCCCCTCCAGCGTGACGGAGACCGTCTGCTCCTGCCCGGGCAGAAGCTCCGGCAGGCTCAGACCCAGCGGGAGGGTGCACAGGGTATTCCCTGCCGCGTCTTCCAGATACAGGTTCGTGCTCCAGTCCCAGTAAAACGGCGCGTTTCCGTCATTCCGGATCGTCAAAGCGACCGTGGTGCCGCCCGGGCCCGGGGTGAGGGTGAGCTGAGTGACCCGGAGGCGGTAGCCCAGGTTTTTGAGCACCGCATTGTATCCGCCGCGGTACGTTTCCTCCGCCACCTTGGGGCCGAGGAAGCTCATGTGGGACTGCTGCACCAGCTCCACGGTCCGGGAGAGCTGGCTGCGGAGCATCGTCTTCATGGGGATGGAGCTGGTGAACTCGCCACCCACGGGAGCGTTCTGCCAGAACACGGGCATGGGGGTAAGTGCATTCGGTTCCTCGCCGTACCAGCCGCCGTTCTGCAGCCAGCCCAGCCACTCGGCAGTGTCTTTCCCGTGGCCGGTCATATCGTTGTAAACGCCCAGGCCGTGGGCCGCCGTGATGTTGAATGGCCGCCGCATGAGCAGCTTTGCCGTGGGGAACGCGGCCTCATAGTCCGCGACGTATTCGTCCCGGATGGCCTCGCCGGGCATGGGGACCAGCCCCTCCCCGGTCTTGATGTGCCACTCGCCCCAGTGGCCCAGGCTCCCCAGCTCCACATAAGTGACAAAGCCGTCGTTGCCAAAGTGCTCGCCCAGGGCGGCAAGCACCCGGCGGTGGGCGGCCCGGAACGTGGCATTGTTGTAATCCGGGGAGTAGCCCTTGCCGTAATCGGTGCTGTACCAGCTGCCATCGCCGGTCTGGGCGTAGAGCCAGTCCGGGATGTCCATGTGGCTCTCCTGCCCCGGCACATCGCAGACGAAGCGGACCACCAGATGGATGCCCCGGGCCCGCAGGTCACGGAAGCCGTATTGGGCGTCCAGAGCATCCCAGGCGTAAACGCCCTCCTGGGGCTCCACCTCCCGCCAGCGCAGCTCCACATACCGCAGGAGGGAATCCTGGGCATAGGCGCTGTCGGTCATGGGGGCATAGCCGATCTGCGCGTTGGGGAACGCGCTTTCGTCCGGCGTGTAAATCCTAGTCTGCTGTGTCGCGGCGTTTTTCAGCATGGAGCCTCCCATTCCCAGCAGGAAAAGCCCTGCGGCCAGCAGGCTGGCCAATTCAACCATGGTACTCCCCGTTGTACTGGATGAGTGTGACATCCTGCACTCCTTCCACGGCCCGGACGCGGTCTGCAAACTCCACGTTGGGGTCATTGCAGAAGACCTCTACGGCCATCTCGGTGTTCTCGCCCCGCATGGTCTTGGATTTGACGACGAACTTGATGCGGCCCAGCGCCCGGACGATGTTGTCCCCGGCCTCCATGCCCGCATAGTGGATAACGGCGATGTACACCCGGCCTTTGGCCTGCCAGTGGGAGAAGAGGTAGATCATGCCGATCATGACAACAGCCGTGACCAGCCCCAGCGCGTACATGCCCGCGCCTGCCGTGATGCCCGTGGTGATGGACCAGAACAGGTAGAGCAGGTCCAGCGGGTCCTTGACGGCAGTGCGGAAGCGGACGATGGACAACGCACCCACCATACCAAGGGAGATGACCACGTTGGTGCTGATGGCCAGCGTGACCATGCAGGTAAGCACGCACATGCCCACCAGCGTGACTGCAAAGCTGCGGGAGTAGACCACGCCCGTGTAGAACTTGCGGTAGACCAGATAGATGAGGATGCCCAGCGCCAGCGCCGCCAGCAGCGCCACGGCCAGCTTGGGCGCGTCGTACTGGGTAAAGGCGTTCAGGACGGATTTCTTGATAAAGTCTTTTGTGCTCATAAAGCGATTTGATTCCTTTCCCTCAGGGTTCGTTCCAGTAGGTAAAGCCATGCTGGTAGGCAGTTTTATCGCAGCACAGCACATATTTGGAGACGGCGGTCAGCTCCTGCGCCCGGGGCGGGAGGAGATCCCGCACGATCTGGGGCAGAAACTCGGTGAACTTGACTTCCAGCACCAGCTTGCCCGGCTCCAGCACCGGCAGGGTGGGCAGCGTGGGGTCAAAGATGTCCCAGCTGCCCACGGCGGCCCGGACGCCCATGTCGAACGTGACCCGCACGGTGCCGGCATCTAAAATCCAGGGTTCCCGGTCGTAATCCACGATGACCCGGGGCCGGAGGACATTGCTGACACACTCGGTATAGAACTCCTGACACAGGCGGTGGGGGCTGTGGAGCAAAAAGTCATAGTCCCCGGCCAGGATCCGCTCAAACTCCGCCCGGGTCAGAGGGGCGGCTTCTTTGTAGATCCAGCTGCCGAACTTTTTCTTCCGCTCCAGCTTGATGCTCCTGTCGCTGCAATGATAGATGCGGACGCGGTACTTCTTGCGCAGGAGGACGCCCGCGTCTTTCTCCGCGTAGGCGGTGTTCCAGTAATCGTCAAAGTAGAGGCTGCGGATGAAGTACCCGCCCTGCTTCGCGTGAGGGTCCAGGTGGAGCACCGGGGCCATCCGCACGGCCAGCTCGGCCTTGTCGGCGTAGGAGATGAGGTACTTCAGCTCGTGGCGGTAAGCCTCGGCATGGCTGCGGGGCGGCGGGGCCAGCAGCTCTTTGCCCCACTCCATGCCCCGCTGCCAGAGTGCGGCATCATTCTTCATAGGTATCCTCCACCACGGTACCGTCCGGCTGGATGTAGAAGCACTTGACGCCATACACCTTGCCGCTGTCGATGACATAATAATCAAAGGCGTCCTGGGTGTAGCCGGAGGCGTTGGTGGCCCGCACCCGGATGAAATACTGGCCCGCGGCGGGGGCGGCCGTCTGGGTCATGGGCAGAACGACGTGTTCTTCCCGGTAGACCATCTGCCGGAACTGATAATCCCGGGCCAGCTCCACGGTGTAGGAGATGTCCTCGGCATTGAAATCATAAGAGGTGTCCCAGCTGAGCTGCAGCACTCCATTCTGAAGAGAAGGCGTGCCGATATAGAACGGCATGGGTTTGTGGTAGCTCTCCCAGTAGTAATCGTAGTCTTCGTCGATCTCGGGCCAGATGCTTTCCAGCACCTCCTCATATTGCTCATGGGTGATGGGAACATAGAGCCGATCCGGCATCCTCCAGACATATTCCTCGGTAACGCCGCGGTAGTGCGCCAGCATGGACTCAATGCGGTCCTGGTTCATGTAGGCATAGAGCTCGTCCATGGCGGTGTCCAGCAGCTGGCGGAAGCTCTCGGTCTGGAGGCAGCGGCGGAACAGCACATTGCCCCAGTAGTTGCTCACGCCCCGCTCCCAGCTCTCGGAATCCGAAAACTGGATGATCTCCCGCTCCTTGCGGCGGAGCATACCGTCGTTGTCCCAGTCCAGCAGATACCAGCAGTCGGAGTTCTGGGGACTGTAGAGGTAAACATTCCGGCTCTGGGTATCGGTGTTGCCCGTCAACAGTTGGAACGCCAGCCAGTAGGCAATATTCTCGGGGTCAAAATACCGGGCAAACACTTCCTCATCCATGGAGGAAGATTCATCGTTGAGGACGTCCAGCATCTCAATGAGCTTGGAGTGGTCGCTGTTGCCCTTGATCTCCATGAGCCGCTCAAAGGCCGTCTGGTCATAGGCAGGGTCCGTCGTGAGGCGGATAATATCTTCATTCCGGTAGAACTCAAAGGAGTTGATCTTGTACAGCTGGCCCGTGGAGTCCAGCCCATGGGCTTTCAGGGCCGTTTTATTCAGCTGCTCCACCTGGGTGTACAGGCCGTAGTCCACAAAGGCACCGGTATCACTGTCGGTGAGGTCCTTGACATAGAGGTGGACGAACTGGGTCCGCAGGCCCATCATCTGGTCGATGCCCTTGATGAGGTCGTAGGCCATTTTGTTGCGGAAGCGCAGGCCCTCGCCCATGTGCTTGTTGAGGGCGATGGTGCGCTGGCCCCGCCAGCTTCCCTTGTTCTTTTTGAGCTCGATCTTATAGTTTTTCTGGGCGTTCCGGCTGGAGGTCTGGCCGCGGATCTGCACCGTGGCGTTGGGGGCCTCTACCCCATAGCCCAGCTCCCCGGGCAGGGGGCCGTTCTCGTCGCCCACCTGCAAAAGGGCGTTGACCTGATAGCGGGGCACGCCCATGGCCTCGTAATCATAGGCGGAGTAGTGGTTGACCTGGGCCCAGCTGTGGTTGGTGTTCTCGCTGTCGTTGCCCCGGCTCACGGTGAGGTACATGGTCACCACGCCGCTGTCGTCGTAAACGGTGTAGAGCTCCGGGTTATCCCGCAGGTGGACGCCGTTGAGCTCGGTCCGCGGTGCCTTTTCCACCTTGTCAGCTGCTTTATTCCCAGACGCTGCCTGTGAACCGGCGGCGCTCTCTGCACTGCCGGCATCGGGCAGCACGGCGCAGCCGCACAGAGCCCGGCCAGCGCCACCCCCAGCCCCAGCACTTTGCGCCGGGGGATCAAAGCATTTTTATTCATCTTCTCTCTCCTCTCCGGCGGCGTGTTTTGCACGCGCTGCCGATCTGGTTTCCAGAAACAGGCCCAGCCGGGTGAACCGCCCGGCCCTGGTCTCGGCCACGATGGGCTGCTGGCCCAGGACCCGATACGGCAGGTTGGCCGTAAAGGCGTCCAGCCGGAGCAGCGTGACCAGATAGAACAGCGCAGCCCCGATGAGGAAGCCGAAGCCGTAGAACGCGGTGTTGAACGCCATGGACAGGGCCGTGAATCCGCTGGCGGACACCGCAAACACGGCGGCGGCCGTGACCGCGCCGCGGTAGTCCGTGAAGTAGAGCAAAATCATCAGGATGGTGTTGCCCACGGCGTAGAGGCCGTACCCCACGCAGAGGGTGCGGAAATAGCCGTGCATCAGGTCGTTGAAGCCCAGGGGCAGCAAGTCCAGCAGCGTCCCCTCCAGCGAGAGGACCGCCGCCGTGACAAAGAGCTGCTTGAGGGCCGTGAACCGGAGCTCCCGGTTGAGGACGGCCAGCATCTCCTCCTCGGCGGTGACGATGTCGCCCACGACGCCGCCATCGTTGAAGAGGCTGTAGTAATCCCGGTACTTGGGGTAGAAGTTGACCTCCACCGACACCACAAAGTTGATGCTGGTGATGAGGATGGTCAAAAAGGCGATGAGGGCCGGGACATCGTAATAGGGTGCCCCGTAGAACAGGCCCTTGACCTGCACGCCCACCGGCCCCACCCAGCAGATGACGAGGTGGGCAAACAGACCAATGTTGGTGCACAGGCCGGTGAACGCCAGAGGCAGGAATTCATCCACCCATTTCAGAAACGTCCAGGGGCTTTCATCGCTCTGGGGGAAATAGCGGTAGAGCAGCATCACGTCCCAGACCATCATCAGGCCGTAGCCCATGGCCACGGCAAAGAGCATCCCCTCCAGCACCGGGAAGCCCAGCAGGACCACCAGTACCAGCCCCAGCCCGAACGCCAGCCCGATGGCCGCTAAAAACGAGCAGAGGATGCCCCGGTAATCCTTGATGGCCGTGAGGTAGCTCATGCCGTTCCAGTTCACGATCATCTCCGCGAAGAGCCACAGGCAGAGCAGCCCCTGCAGCAGGGTGGCCCCTGAGACAAGGAGAAACAGCCCGTACAGGCTGCACCCCAGCACCAGCATCAGGCTGGAAGAGCCCCAGAACGAGGGCAGGATGGTCTGCTCCTGTTCCTCATACAGCATATCGGCCAGATACCGTGTCACCGGCATGGAGAAAAAGCTGGTGACGGTAAGGGAGAACAGCAGCGTATAGGTGATCATGCAGACGAGTAAGTCCTGCTGAGCCCGCTCGGCCCCCACCCAGCCGCAGAGCAGCAGGATGCCCAGCTGGAGCGCCACGCCCAGCAGCATGGGCCCGGTGCAGATGATGCCCGCGTACCCGTAGGCCCGCAGGGAGGCAAACAGGCCTTTGCGGCGGAACAGCTTTTTCAGTTCAAATCCAATTCCTGCCATGTGTTACTCCAAGTGATACTCTTTTGCGGTTTCGTCGTACATTTTCTGGTAGTTGGCCAGCATCTGCTCGTGGTGGAAGTAGGCGTCCACTCGTCTCTGTCCAATGCGGCCCATCTCCTCCCGGCGGGCACGGCTGGCGCACATCTTTTCCATGGCGTCGGCCAGGCCCTGGCGGTACATGGGCGGCACGCAGTAGCCCGCAATGCCAAAGGTGTCCCCGGGAGCGCCCTCCAGCAGCTCCCGGCAGCAGCCCACCTCGGTGGTCACGCAGGGGCGGCGGGCCGCCATGGATTCCAGCACCGAGAGTGGCTGCCCCTCCGAGATGCTGGTGAGGATGGTGAAATCCAGTTTCTGCATATACTGCACCACGTCCACACGGCCGGTGAAGAGCAGATTTTTGATCTGCAATTGCTCCACCAGCGCATAGCACTCGTTGGCGTAACCCTCATCGTCCACGCCGCCCATGATGTGGAGACGGACGTTGGGTACCCGGGAGGCCAGCTCAAAGAAGGCGTAGATCATGGTCTTGACGTCCTTGATGGGGGCCAGACGCACTACCGCGCCGATGTCCACCCAGCCGTCCTCTTCTTTCAGCGGGATATCGCAGAACCGCTGATACTGGACGCCGTTGGGGATGACGATGCACTTAGCCCCGTCGCAGCCCATCTCGATCTGGGTGCGGCGGGCGTTGTAGAACAGGCTGCTGACCCGGAACGCCCGCCGGTAAATTTCTTCCGATAACATATAGAAGAACCGGATCCAGCGGCTCTTGAACGAGGGCACCACCCACTCGGCCCGGATGATCTCCTCCTCCCGCTCCCGGGTGTAGATGCCGTGCTCGGTGAGGAGGACGGGGGCGTGGTTCAGGCTGCCGCCCAGGCAGGCCAGCAGGCCGCCGTAGCCCGTGGAGATGGCGTGGTAGACATCCGCTTTGGGCACCCGGCCCGTGAGCAGATAGAGCACCGGCAGCAGCATGGAGCGCATGGTGTGGAACGCGTCGGCATAGGCCACATAGGGGTACTCCTTGAGGCAGATATCGGTGAACAGCTCCATGAAATCCCTACTCTGCAAAAAGGAGAGCGGGTGGACGCCTTTTTGCTGGAACAGGCGGAACAGCACATCCCAGTCCGGGTGGCCCAGCCGCACCAGCTCCCGCAGGGCGGCGCGCTCGGCCTCATGAAAAAGGACCGGCTGCTGCTCGCCATGGAGGCGGAGGGCGTCGTCCAGAAAGACTTCCTCCACCTCTTTCACGTTGGGGGGCAGCTCATACACGAACTTGCCCCGGTCTTCCGCTTTGGCCCCGATGACCCAGAGGGAGAACTCCTGCCGGGGCATAGCCTGGATATAAGCGTGCATCCAGGTGGACACGCCGCCGTGGACATAGGGGTAGGAGCCCTCCAGCACCAGACAAATGCGCATGGTCTCACGCCCCTTTCTTTTCAATGTGGATGGTGTCGGCGTTGGCTTTGAGCAGGTAGAGGTTTCCCGTCAGGTTGGTGAGCTCGCCGCCCGTCACCCGGCCGGGGTGCCTTCATTGGCCCGGAAGAACAGCCACCCCTCGTCCACAAAATTGCCGAGGGTAAGCGTCCACTCCGTGGGGGTGCTCTCGGTGGTGACGGTGAGCTGGCTGTACCGCTGGATCGCACCGGCACACTCGGTGCCGGTCTGCTTGCGCAGGTCGGGGGCAGCGGCGGAGAGCCATTTGAGGTAATCCTCAAAGCCGCCCTTGTACACCTCCCAGCCCTCTTCCGCGCCGCGGTCCACGTCCAGCAGGTCGTCCGGGTGCATGAAGTGGGTGCTGACGTAGTGCATGTTCAGCTCGTTCATGGCAGCCAGCCGCATGTAGGTATCCCCCACCATGCCGCCAGAGACGATGCGGGGCTGTTCCACCATGCCGTCGCTGGCCACACCGAACTCCTGCACATAGGGCAGGTCCGTGCCATCCTCAAAATAGGTGCTGGCAATGGTGCGGATCTGCGGCACTTTGCTGCCCAGCACCTGCCGCCCGGCAGCCGAGAGAATGTTGGAGGGCGGCACATAAACGCTGCCATTCGTATGGGGCAGCACGGTCTTCTGGAACGCGATCAGCTCGTCCATGGCGGCCACGATGGCGTCCTCGCCGGGCCACTGGCGGTAGCTGTAGAGGTCTTTATAATCGGTATCGGGCAGCACCAGCGGCTGGTGGTTGTAGCCGTGGTAGCCCACTTCCCCGCCCTGCCGCAGCAGCAGGCTGCCAAAATAGCGGAACTGCTGGGTGTCCGGCTGGCGGGTGGGGGCATCCACCGTGTCATCCTCGTAGTTTTCGATCATGACGCCGGTAAAGCGGATGGAGTATTTCTGGGCCAGCTTCATCAGGTCCGGCCACCAGACTTTGGAGTAAAAATCCGCAGTGCTCATGCTGTAATCCCGGCGGATATAGGTGCCATCGCCGCCCGGCACCGGGGAGGGGAAATCGTCCAGGTAGAACACCGCCCCGTTGATGACGGGGTAGGCCGTGGCGTCGCACAGCAGGCTGTAGGAGGCCGCGTACACGCCCCGCAGCACCTTATTATAGATGCCGATGTTATCCACCACCACCCGGCCGGAGCCGCTGGAATGCTCCCACACCAGCGGGACGCCCTTGTCCCCGGTGCGGGCATACACGGTGGTATCCTCCCGGAGGCTGACACTGAGGGCAGACTCGAACGGGTCACTGAGCTCATACCGCTGCCCGCCGCCCAGCATAAAGTCTTCCGATGGGACGATGCTTTCCGCCATCTTATACTCCCATGCAGAGGACTGGACACCCAGCTTTTGTGAAATTGCATCGAAATATGTCGTTTTGTCCGGTGTCATGGCGAAGAGCACACTTCCGCCGTTCTGCACCCAGTTCATCAGGTCGATGAGGCGCTTGCCCAGGGCGTCCAGGTTGCTCATGAGGACCACCACGGTCTGATACTGGCTGAACTCCGGCAGGCTGGTCAGGGCCGTGGTGCGCACATCTACCGCCTGGGTACCCACTTTCATGTCCAGCAGGATCTGGTCGAACTGCTCCTTAACCTGGTCGGTACCCTCCTGCCCGGAGTCGTAGAGCAGCAGGCAGGTGACGGGTTGGCCGAACATGGCGATGGAGGCGGGCTTGACCTCCGTGCGGGGGAGATAATCAATTTTAAATTGGGTGGAGGCGTACCGGATGCCGCTGCGCTCCGCAAACAGGATGGCCGCCATGGCCAGGAACACGGCCCAGATGAGGAGCAGTTTCCGCCAGCGGAACGCATCCAGCCAGGAATGCAATTTGTGTTTCATCACGCGTTCTTCCCCTGCCAGAACCGCACCGTCTCGCGGCCCTTTGCGCTGAGGTAGACCTCCTTTTCCTCGATGTCATGCAGTGTTTTCTGGATGGCCGCACCATCCCGCAGGCAGCCGCCATCCGCAGGTGGAGCAGCCAGGGCGTTTCCCGCTGGGGCCAGCGGGCCGTCAGCGCGTCCAGCGTGGCCTCGGCCCGGTCGTACTCGGCAAGGGCCAGCCGGGCTGGCTGCCAGCTTGCATTCCAGCGTGTAGCTGCGGCGTCCCAGGGCATCCAGCCGCTTTTTGAGCAGCTGCTCCAGCTGGTGGCGCTGAATCTCCGCCGCCTTGCCCTGCACAAAGCCGCCGTCCAGATAGCTTTCCAGATAATCGCAGTATTCTTCCAGCACCTTGGCGTCGCCGGGGGCGGCGGCATAGCGCTGCTCCTGCTGCTGGAGCTTCAGGTCGGCCTCTTTGGAAATTTGCGCCAGTGCAGTGGAGGCATAGTGTACCACCTCGCTGTCGTCGTCCATCCGGGCCTGCTGCAGCAGGTCGTAGTAACCTGCGGGGTCGTCCGTGAGCACCGAGAGGATGAGCTTCCGCTTCTGGGCGGGGCTGTTCACCAGCAGGGCCTCTTCCAGCGGGACGACGGTATCTTTCTCCTCGTTTTCCACCACGAGGATATTTTTGTAGATTTCTTCGTTGATGCGCAATTTCTTCAATGTCTGGTCGAGCAGCTGCCCGCCCGTGAGCCGGTGGGAGGTGTGGAGCAGCACCACGCACAAAGGCCCCCACACCGGCACCAGCAGCGCCACCGGGAGGAAATACCCCTCCACTTCCAGCGCCCGGGAGCGGGCCAGCAGCCAGAGGGCCCCGCACAGAGCCAGATGCAGCACCAAAAACAGCAGACCAACCCAGAATCCGCTCCCCATCTCACTACACCTCCTGTTTGGCGGCGCTCACCAGCCGCAGCTGCTCGTCCAGCGGCACGGAGATGACATGCAGACCTTTCTCTCCCATGCGCTTGGTCAGCAGGGGCAGGTTTGCTTCCTCCGCCTGATTCATCAGCAGGTAGATCGCGTTGTCCGAGCCCACGCCGGCCACATCGGTGCTGCGGATGGAGCGCTCCACCCGGGCGTTGAGCTCGGCCTGGTTCTTGAACTCGCCCGTCACCCGCAGCAGAAGGTGGTGGGCCATTTTATCTTCCTGCAAGGTGCAGGCGGATTCCAGCTTCTGCGCAAACACGGCAGGCCGCAGCAGGCAGGTACCGGGCAGATACCAGCTCTCCCGCACGGCGTTCTCGTACTCAAAGGCACGCACCAGCGCTGTTTCCACCAGCCCGCAGAGGATGCGGAAAAGGTTCTGGTAATAGAGAGTCATCTGCTCCTCGGTGGCCGTCCGCAGACCAATGAGCACCACGAGGGTGCCGTTCTGCCGCACGCCTGCCGCGTACATGGGCAGGCCGGGCCTGAGCTCCCGGTTCACCCACAGACCCTCCTGCTCAATGCCCCGGAGGACATCCAGCCGCCGGGCCACCTCGATGGAATGGGCCGGGGCAGGCTCCAGCCCGGCGCTGGCGGCGGTCAGGCGGGCAAAGGTGTGGTTTTGTTCCAGCCGGTAGATGGTCAGGCTGTGGTTTTCCAGCACGTCCTCCATCACCTGGACGGTCTTGCGGTAGATTTCCTGCGGCTGCAGCATATCCAGCTGCTGGGTCACGGTATAAATTTTGCCAAAACTGTCCCGGCGGCCTAAGATCTGGCGGCGGAACATCTGTTTGTCTTCCAAAGTATCCTGATACAGCCGCTGGGTGAACCGGAGCCGGTCGCGCAGGAGGTTGTTTTCCTCCCGCACAAAGCGGGCGGCCTCGGTGTTGCGCAGCTGCACATAGCCGCAGGAGGCGCCCACCACAAAGTAGACGATGAACGCCAACCAGTTGGAGGGCTCATAGAACAGCAGCATCAGGGTTGTCCCCTGCCGCAGATACCCTGCCGCCAGCGAGACGGAGGCCAGCACGGCAGCCAGCACACCCGCGTTGAGGCCGTACACCGTGCCGATGAGCATGACGAACATCAGCCGGAAATCGATCATCTGGAACTGGGCGTCGGTGCCGGTGGCCCGTACCAGCACTTCCGAGAGGAGCCATGCGGCTAATATCTCCACGATGCGGAGCAGCCGGGTGCTCTGGCGGAGTTTGTCCATGGCGCGGTGGACGACGCTCTTTTTTTCGGTCTGGCGGGCCTGCCAGAGCTTGTAGATGGCGGGCAGGTCGTCCAGCAGACTGTACCGCTGGAACCAGCCGTACCGGCGGCGGACCGTGCGGTCGTCGGTGGGGTACGTCTGGAGGGTGTCGGCGCCGTAGCACACTTCCAGCCCGGGCTGCAGCTTTTGCAGCACCTCGCCCACCTGCCGCTGGGTGGCGTCGAACACCTGCGGCAGCAGGAACCGCTCCGGCTCCGGCGTCCAGGTATCAAACACCCGGGCGGTCAGGTCGGCCAGTTCCTCCATGCAGAGGGCAAGCAGGGGCTGGGCCGCCTGCTCATCCATCTGCACCGTGCCGGTGGACATCTGCTCAAACAGGCGGGCAAACTGCTCCGTGCCGCTCTCTGAGACGGCGTAGAGATAAGGCAGCCGGAACACCTTGACCTGAATTTTGCTGGTCTTGGCATAATGGAAGCAGAGCTCCTCCGCCGCGTTTGCCAGCAGCGATTTGCCGGAGGGGGGTGTCAGAGCGGCCATCGGGCCCGAAAAGTACAACAGCTGCACTTCCCGCTCACGGCAGGCCTGCAGCACCCAGCGCAGCCGGTCCAGCTCGCCCTCCTGCTCGCCGTGGGGCAGCAGGTACTCTGAAAAATAGACGATGCGGTCAAACTGGTAGGTCTCGTTGATCTGGGCCAGCAGCTGCTTGCCGTCCAGGGTGACGGTCTTCACCCGGGTGTCCAGCAGTGCTTCGCTCTTGGTGTGGGTGGTCAGCACATGGTCGTCAGGGAACGCCGTCTCGATCCACTCCTGGGTCAGAAATGCCGTATAGCCTGTCAATAATATCTCCATCTTCTCTTCTCCTCGTCCGCTGTGTGGAGAGCGGGCTGTTCAAAGACAAAAGTTTGTTTCTTGCAAAAAACTTACTAGAAGAATTTTACCACTGCGGCAGTGGGATTTCAACTGCCAAACCCGGGCAGCCGAGCAGATTTTCCCCGTTGGCCGCCAGATGAAAAAATCCCCCTGAGCAAATGCTCAGAGGGATTTTTCATTTGGTGGAGGCGATGGGAGTCGAACCCATGTCCGAAAAGAGCTCAGCGCAGGTGTCTCCGGGTGCAGGCGATCTACAACATTCCCGCCGCGTCACGCCGATCGTCAGGCTAACGCTTTGGTAGCTTCATGAGTTCCTGCCGGTCCGCAAAGCTTAAGTCCGTTCAGGTGCTGTGTCTAAAGGACGCCCCGGCCCCACACGACACAAGAGTGGGCGGAACGCGCAGCACTCAGGCTGCGAGCAACTGATAATTATTGTTGTCAGTTAATTTTTGGAGGAGTTATAGAGCAGTTCCCCCGCTGCTACCCGCTGCCCAGGCCTCCCTCCCCCCGTCGAAACCTTTACGCCCCCATAAAAGCACACCTTGCGGCGTGCTGATAAAGCGAATGTTCCTGGCAGGAAAAGCTGCCTGAAAAAGTTTAGTAATACTGGCCGTTGGATTTGACCGCCCGGTCAATGGAACGCTTGGCGTCCCGCTGGGCGGCGTCGGCGCGCTTGTCGTAGAGCTTTTTGCCCTTGCATAGGCCCACTTCCATCTTCACGCGGCCATGCTTGAAGTAAAGCGAGAGCGGTACCAGGGTGTACCCCTGCAGCTTGCACTGCTGGTGCAGCCGCCGGATCTCGTTCTTGTGCGCCAGCAGACGCCGCACCCGCAGCGGGTCCTGATTGAAGATGTTGCCGTGGTCGTAGGGAGTGATGTGCATTCCCTTGACCAGCAGCTCGCCGTCTTCGATATCGACCCAGCTGTCTTTCAGGTTGACGCCTCCGGCCCGTAAGCTCTTGACCTCAGTGCCCTTGAGCTCCACGCCGGTCTCCAGCGCTTCCATCACAAAATACTCGTGGCGCGCCTCACGGTTGGTGGCAATGGTCTTGGTTGCCGGACGTTCTTTCGTCGGTGCCATGGGTGCGCCTCCTTTCTTCTGGTCTGGCTTCGTTTTTGTAGTATATCATATTCCCACGGTTTTGCAAGGGCGGATTTTGAAGAAAGTGTAACACTTTCCCAAATTTTCCGTGCCTTACAGTTCCCCGCGGCCAGAGAGGGCCCGGTACAGGGTGGTCTCATCGGTGTACTCCAGGCTGGCGCCCACCGGCAGGCCGTAGGCCAGCCGGGTGGTCTTGATGCCCATGGGCTTGATGAGCTTGGCCAGGTACATGGCGGTGGCCTCGCCCTCCACGGTGGGGTTCATGGCCATGATGACCTCTTTCACCGTGCCGTCGCCCAGGCGGGCCAGCAGCTCCTTGACGCTGAGCTGCTCCACGCCGATGCCGTCCATGGGGCTGATGAGGCCGTGCAGGACATGATACAGGCCGTGGTATTCCCGGGTGCGCTCAAAGGCCTGCACGTCCCGGGGGGTCTCCACCACGCAGATGACCGAGCGGTCCCGCTTGGCGCTGGCGCAGATGGGGCAGAGCTCTGCCTCGGTGTAGTTCTGGCAGACGCGGCAGCGATGGAGCTTGGTGTGGGCGTTCTGGATGGCACCCGCCAGGGCGGCGGCGTCCGCATCCGACATGCTCAGCACCTGATAGGCCATCCGGGTGGCACCCTTGCGGCCAATACCCGGGAACTTGCTGAACTCTTCGATCAGCTTTTCCAGCGGGGCTGCATTGTAACCCATTGCGTTCCCTCCCGGATCAGAGGCCGGGGATGTTCATGCCGCCGGTCAGCTTGCCCATCTCGGCTTCCGCGGTCTCGTCCACCTGCTTGACAGTGGCGTTGATGGCAGCCGCCACCAGGTCTTCCAGCATCTCAATGTCGTCCGGATCCACGGCCTCGGGCTTGATCGTGATGGACAGCACCTCGTGCTTGCCATTCATCTTGACGGTGACCATCTCACCGGAGGCGCTGCCGGTGTACTCGGCAGCTTCCAGCTCAGCCTGCTTCGCCTTCATATCCTCCTGCATCTTCTGAGCCTGACGCATCAGGCGTTCACATCGGGGCGGCCAAAGCCTGCGGGCATTCTTGCTTTCATGATAATTTCTCCTTTAAAATGTTATTTTATGCTTTTTTCTTGCGATCGGTGTCCTCAATGGAGACATCGAGCCCCAACTGCTCCAGCTTGTGCAGGGACTCCTCCGCATTGGAGGCGGTCTTCCCTGCCACTTTGGGCTCATAGGGGCCGATGGGCACTGCCACACCGGACACCTGGGCGATCAGCTTTTTGATGAGCTTCTGGCTGTCCTTGTTGGCCCGGATGAAATCGCGGAACGTCTTACCGCCGTCGATCAGCACCCGGGTACCATCAAAGTAAGCCTTGGATTTTTTCAGGTAGGTATAGAGCATGGGGTCTTTTTCCTGTAACAGATGGATGACCTCGCTCCATTTGTCAAAGGGATTGATGCCGGCAGCCGCCACCTTGCGGGGCCGGTCAAGGGCGGGATCTGCCGCGCAGTCCGCTTTCGGCTGCTGCGGCATGGGAGCGGGGCAGGCGTTGCGGGCGGTTCCGGAACCGGTTCGGCCAGCGGCATGGGCGGCG
>NZ_QTVP01000019.1:0-44723 GCF_003460645.1 Faecalibacterium sp. OF04-11AC
GAGCGGTGAGAGGTTTCATCGGGAATAACCTCTCCGTCATCGCTTCGCGATGCCACCTCTCCTGCGAAGGAGAGCAAAAAGGTTTACTCTTTTTTATGCAGCGTCCCCGTGCCGCCCTCCACGACACCATCGTGGTCCAGCACCGCCCTGATGGTGCCAAAGAAGCACTTCACGTCCAGCCCAAAGCTCAGGTGCTCCACATAGTAGCCGTCCAGCCGGGCCTTATCGGCGATCTCCAGCTCATCGCGGCCATGGATCTGGGCCCAGCCCGTCAGGCCGGGGCGGACATCGTTGGCACCGTATTTGTCCCGCTCGGCCAGCAGGTCGTACTGGTTCCAGAGGGCCGGCCGGGGGCCGATGACCGCCATGTCGCCCACAAAGATGTTCCACAGCTGGGGCAGCTCGTCCAGGCTGGTCTTGCGCAGGAACCGCCCCACCCGGGTGATATACTGGTCCGGGTCGTGGAGGAGATGGGTGGGCATATCGTGGGGGGTGTCGATCCGCATGGTGCGGAATTTCAGGATGTTGAAATGCTGTTTGTGGATGCCCACCCGTTTCTGCTTGAAAAACACCGGGCCGGGCGAATCCAGCTTGATGGCGATGCAGAGCACCAGCAGCAGGGGCGAAAGGCAGATCATGCCGCCCAGTGATAAAATAACGGCCAGCAGCCGCTTGATTCCATTCCGATACATGGAGGTTCCTCCCTTTGGTTTTGGTTGCGCTCCTATTATAACAAGAGGCTCGACAATTTTCAATTCGGCGAGGCGGATTTCCGCACGCCCTGTTCCGAGTATGGGCTGCATCGGTTTTTGAAAAACGCCTGTTTTGTTGTATCATCTGGCTGGTTTTCTCCCTTGCCGCGCCGTCTACCTGCCGGGACCCATGAAACTGCTCCGCGACTTTCCGTTCTGCCGCGTTCCGCTTCCTTTTCAGCATTTTACGTTTTTACTTGCTTTTTACGCTCCGGGTGCTATAATATGAAGTTGCGTTCTGCCTCCGGGCAGGACTGATTTTGGAATGATTTTAACGATACAAAGTGTAAGAAATGCAAGAAAAAGCTTGTTCAAAGGAGGCGGATTTTCCATGGCGCAGATTTCCCGTTCTGGCGATCTGACCAGCGGCCCGATGCTGCAAAAGATCATCCTGTTTTCGCTCCCGCTGGCGGCGTCCAGCATTTTGCAGCTGCTGTTCAACGCAGCAGACGTTGTGGTGGTGGGCCGCTTTGCGGGCAGCACCGCTCTGGCGGCGGTGGGCTCCAACGGTGCCCTCATCAACCTGCTGGTCAACCTGTTTGTGGGCCTCTCGCTGGGTGCCAACGTTGTGGCTGCCCGCTGCTTTGGCGCGCGGGACGATCAGGGCGTGCAGAATACTGTCCACACGGCGGTGACGCTGGGCCTTGTCAGCGGTGTGCTGCTGGCGGGCGTGGGCTTTTTTGCGGCCCGGGGCCTGTTGGAGCTGATGTCCAGCCCGGAGGATGTCATTGACCTGGCCACCCTCTACCTGAAAATTTACTTTCTCGGAATGCCCATGACCATGCTGTACAACTTCAGCTCGGCACTGCTGCGGGCCGTGGGCGACACCAAGCGGCCGCTGTTCTGTCTGGCGACGGCAGGCGTCATCAATGTCATCCTGAATCTGGTCTTCGTCATTGGTTTCCAGATGAGCGTGGCCGGCGTCGCGCTGGCGACCATCATCAGCCAGACCGTTTCCGCCTGCATGGTCACGGCCCTGCTCCTGAAAGAGGAGGGCCCCCTCCACCTCGACCTGCACAAGCTGGGCTTCCACAAAGGGGCCCTGACCCAGATTTTGCTCATCGGCCTGCCGGCCGGCCTGCAAAGCACAGTGTTCAGCCTCTCCAACGTGGTCATCCAGTCGGCGGTCAACTCGTTTGGCTCCACGGTCGTGGCGGGCAACTCGGCAGCCTCCAACATCGAGGGCTTTGTCTACACCGCCATGAACGCCTTTGCACAGGCCGCTGTGACCTTTACCAGCCAGAACATGGGTGCCCGCCGGTATGATAACCTGGACCGCGTCATGCGCAACTGCCTGCTCTGCGCCGTGGGCATTGGCGTGCTGCTGGGCGGCGGCGCGTTCCTGGGCGGCAACCTGCTGCTCCACTTTTACTCCACCGATGAAGCCGTGGTGGCCGCGGGCCTGGCCCGGATGCGGATCATCTGCACCACTTACTTCCTCTGCGGTGTCATGGACACGCTGGCCAGCTGCCTGCGCGGCCGGGGCTACTCGGTCATGCCCATGATCGTCAGTCTGGTGGGCAGCTGCCTGCTCCGTCTGGTCTGGATCGCCACGGTGTTCCAGCTGTTCCGCTCCACCACCACCCTGTACATCAGCTACCCCATCAGCTGGATCTTAACGGCGCTGGTGCACTTCATCTGCCTGATGGTAGTGCGCAAAAAGCTCCACGCGGAGTCCGCCGCCATGGCTGCCTGAGTTCTGATTCGCAACGCCTCCGCGCCGAAATGGCGCGGGGGCATTTATTTTGTTTCCGCTGCCCGCAGCAGGCGGAGGATGCTGTTGAGGGTGTAGGTGTAGTTTTCCCGGCTGGCGTAACGGGACTGCGCAAAATCCATGGCCTGCCGGTTGATGGAAAACACAGCGGTCAGGCCCAAGGCCGGGTCATCGCAGAGGTCTTCCACCTCCGGCAGGACGCCGCCCACGATGGCCACCACCGGCACGCTCTTCTCTTTTGCGTGCTTTGCCACGCCGCTGATGACCTTGCCCCGGACGCTCTGGGTGTCCAGCTGCCCCTCGCCGGTGAGGACAAGGTCACAGCCGTCCAGCCGGGCGTCAAACCGGACCAGATCCAGCACGGCCTCAATGCCGGGCCGCAGCTGTGCCCCCAGGAACGCCACCATGCCAGCACCCAGGCCGCCTGCCGCGCCTGCACCGGGCAGAGCGGCTACCGAACAACCCAACTTTGCCTCGATGACACCGGCCAGCGCCCGGAGCTGCCCGTCCAGAAAGACTACCGTGGCCTCATCGGCACCCTTTTGGGGCGCAAAGACGTAGGCCGCACCGGTTGGGCCGTAGAGCGGGTTATCGATATCGCACATGGCGGTGAGGGAGACGCCCACCAACAGCTTTTCCGCTTCTTTCGTGTCGATGTCCGCCACCTCGCTCAGGGTACCGCCCACGGGCACAAAATCGCTGCCATCGGCCCGGAGGAATTGGACCCCCAGCGCCGCCGCACAGCCGCAGCCGCCATCGTTGGTGCAGCTTCCGCCCAGCCCCAGCAGGATGTTCCGGTTACCCGCCTCCACGGCGTGGCGGATGAGCTGACCCACGCCGTAAGTGGTGGTCTTACAGGGGTCTTTGCGATCTTCTACCTGAGGCAGACCGGCGGCCGAGGCCATCTCAATCACGGCCTGCCCGCCGGGCAGCTGTAAGTATTCTGCCGTGATGGCCTCCCCATAGGGGCCCGAGACGGGCACGGAGACCAGCGTGCCGCCGCAGGCCTCATGGAAGCAGGCCACCGTTCCCTCGCCACCGTCGGCCACGGGAATCCTGACCACCTCGCACCCGGGGAAATACGCCTCCAGCCTCTGCGCCGCAAGGGTGCAGATCTCCTGGCTGGAAAGGGTGCCTTTGAACGAATCCGACACAACGATGCACTTTTTCATTTCTCCACCACCTGTTTTTCTTGAGGAAGTCTGATCACTTGTTCACCACGTTCTGGGGCTGGCCCGCCAGGAACGCCCTGACGTTCTCCACGGTGCAGTCCATAATGCGCTGGCGGCTGCTCCGGGAACCCCAGGACATGTGCGGGGTGATGATGCAGTTCTTGGCTTTCAGCAGCGGGTTGTCGGCCCGGATGGGCTCCGTGGACACGACATCCAGACCTGCACAGGCCACCTTGCCGGAGTTGAGGGCGTCGGCCAGGTCCTGCTCCACCACCATTTGGCCGCGGCTGTTGTTGATGATGATGACGCCGTCTTTCATCTTGGCGATGTTCTCTTTGTTGATGATGCCGGTGTTGAAGTCCATCAGAGGCATCTGGAGGCCCAGCACATCGGAGCGGGCAAACAGGTCGTCCAGCTCCACGAACTCCACGCCCAGGTCCTTCGCGGCCTGGGAGGGGTAGCGGTCATAGGCGATGACGTGCATTTTCATACAATTTCCCTCCATTTCTTTACAGATGTTTTGCCAGCAGATAGCGGTCATGCCCACCGTACATTTCCCGCCGGGAAACGATCTCAAAGCCGCTGGCTTTGGCGTTGTTCAGGCTGTAGGGGTTGCCGGGGCTGACGGTGGCCCCAATGCCCACGATGCCGGGCCGAAGCAGCGGCAGCGCGTCTTCCAGCAGGATGCGCTGCAGGCCATTGCCCCGCCAGTCCGGGTGGACGATGACGCTGTCGGCATTGGCCCAGCACTCCCACTCGGCCTCCGGAATGCCCATGAACGCAGCGTAGTTGTGCTCACTGTGCCCGCAGTACCGCAGGATAAAGTAGGCCCCCAGCCGCTCGCCGTCCCATGCGCCCAGGCAGAGGTCGTGTTCGAGATAGCTCTGGATATTTTCCAGCGTATCGGGCATGAACAGCTCCGGGTTCGGCATCATGGCCCGCACCTCGTTCTGGAGCCGGTAGACGGTCTCGGCCTCTTCGCGCGTACACTGCCGGATTGTGACCGTCAGCGGCGCCGCCCTGCCGCGGACCTGATGAAGACAAAGTTCCATTTCTGCAATCCCTCCCAAAATAAAATCATACTTTCTTTGCGATTCCAGTATAAATGCCATTTCAAAGAATGTCAATTTATGTTATACTGATTGAAAGGATGCTGGCAGTCTGTGCTCTTGGGCACTGCTGCCCGCCTCCTGAAGTCTCTGCGGGGCTCACCCTGCATGTGTACCGGAGGAAAACGACCATGAAAGATTCCAGCCTTTCGCCTTCCAGCCGTCTTGGCGGCGCTGTCATCAGCGACCGCGTAGTCGCTGCCCTGCTGCAGGAGCTGCGCACCGGCCGCTATGCGGACGCCGACCGCCTGCCTGCGGAGGTAGACCTTGCCGCCCAGCTCGGTGTCAGCCGTACCGTGATCCGGGACGCGCTGAGCGAGATGGAGCGCGCCGGATACATTGAGCGTGTGCGCGGCATTGGCACCGTTGTCAACCGCACCGTGCTCAACCTGCGCAGCCGCCTGGACCAGAAACTGGAATACTATCCTCTGATCCGCAGCTTCGGCAGCTATCCTCATGCAGACGGCATCCAGATCTACCCCACCCGCGCAGGCGAAGAGCTGGCACGGGACCTCGGCATCGAGGCGGGGGATGAGGTCATCTGCATCAAAAAGAGGATCCTGGCGGACACCACTCCCGTCATCTACTCCATCGATTACCTGCCGCGCGCGCTGTTTGGCAGCCGGGATTACACCCGGATCGACCTCAGTGGCGACATTTTCGAGATCCTGGAGCGGGAGTGTCACCAGCAGATCGCCTCCAATGTCGCCCACCTGAAAGCCAGCTGCGGCGACGAGGCCATCCGGGCAGCCATGCGGCTTGCCCCCGGCGAGGCGATGCTGCTGCTGGACGAAGTCTGCTACAACCGTCTGTGCCATCCGGTTATGCGCTCGTTGAGCTACTACACCAACTTCTTCGATTTTTCCATTCTGCGAAAGCTTCTTTGATGGAGGGAACTGAACAACATGCGTCATCTGATCGATCCTTTAGACTTCAGCCAGGAAGAAATCATGAATCTGTTGAGTCTGGCCGACCGCATCTGCGCCGATCCGGCCGCCTACCAGAACGTCGCCGAGCACAAAAAGCTTGCCACCCTGTTCTACGAGCCATCCACTCGCACCCGCCTCTCCTTTGAGGCCGCCATGCTGAACCTGGGCGGCCATGTGCTGGGCTTCCCCAGTGAAACGGTCTCCAGCGCTTCCAAGGGCGAGAGTGTGGCCGACACCATCCGTGTGGTGTCCTGCTACGCCGATATCGTCGCCATGCGCCACCCCAAGGAGGGTGCCCCGCTGCGCGCCAGCCATTATTCCCGCATCCCGGTCATCAACGCCGGTGACGGCGGCCACCAGCACCCCACCCAGACCATGACCGACCTGATGACCATTCGCCGCCGGATGGGCCGGCTGGACAACCTGACCATCGGCCTGTGCGGCGACCTGAAGTTTGGTCGCCCCGTCCACTCCCTCATCAAGACCATGGCCCGCTTCAAGAACATCCGCTTTGTGCTCATCAGCCCGGAAGAGCTGCGAGTACCCGATTATATCATCAAGGACGTGCTGGAAGCCAACGGCATTGAGTACAAGGAGACCCGCAGCCTGGAGGATTCCATGGCCGACCTGGACATCCTGTACATGACCCGCGTGCAGAAAGAGCGCTTCTTCAACGAGGAAGATTACATCCGCCTGAAAAACAGTTACATCCTGACCAAAGAGAAAATGGCACTGGCAAAGCCCCATATGGCTGTGCTGCACCCCCTCCCCCGCGTGAACGAGATCACCCTGGAGGTCGACGATGACCCCCGCGCTGCCTATTTTGAGCAGGTGCAGAATGCTGTTTATATCCGCATGGCACTCATCATGACCCTGCTGGGTCTGCCCGACCCCAAGGCACCTGACGCAAAGGAGGAACACTGAAATGCTGAACATTGACGAGATCCAGAATGGCATTGTCATCGACCACATCAAAGCCGGCACCGCCATCGGCTGATGGATCTGCTGGGCATCAAGGGCAACCGCACGGCCAGCGTGGCCCTCATCCAGAACGCCCGCTCCCACAAAACAGAGTGCGGCCGCAAGGACATCATCAAGGTGGAGGGCGACTCCTCCTGGCTCAACCTGGATGTGCTGGCCTACCTTGACCCCAACATCAGCGTGACCGTCATCCAGGACGGCAAGGCCATCAAGAAAGAGAAGCCCCAGCCCCCCAAGCGCCTGGTAAACATCGTGCGGTGCAAAAATCCGCGCTGCATCTCTTCCATTGAGGAAGAGTGCGACCAGATCTTTGAGCTGAGCTCCAATGGCAAGTATCGCTGCATTTACTGCGAGCAGGAGCTGCAGGTCAAACCGGAATAATGTAAGGTTGGGTTCGTGTTAATAGTAAGCCCCCGGAAAACCAGCGATTGATTTGGTTTTCCGGGGGCTTTTGGTTGTAGTTATTTTTTGAGTTTTATGAATCCTCCTGTTTTTATTTGCTGCTCCTTTTGTGGGTCAAAACAGAGCTTCCAAAAGCCTCCTACATATAACCCCAGGATTTCCCGCTTCTTGCAGTCTTTTCAACAAATAAAACTTTTGAAGGACAACTCAAGCCGTCAAAACCCTTTAGTTATCGTAGTTTTTCTTGGTTGACCCTATGCGGTTGTCAAGTAAGGAACAAAATTTTTGCAAAAAAATGAGCCTTTCTGGATCTGAAGCTATCATTGCTTCAGATTCAGAAAGGCTTTTGCCTATTGTCTACTTTCTACGGACCAATTCAGAATACAACTACATCCCACTCATTCTGCCGTTTCAGAAGACCCGGATTCGCATCAGAAACATTTGACGAAAGATCTTTTGCTGTACTGTGCGTTTTGCATATTCTCCTTTGCCGTAGCACTGCGTCATCTTTCTGCCAGCAAACTTTCCAAGTCGTTCACACGGACGATCCTATTTCTGAAATGTTCTATTATCGAGTCATCCACGATTGGATCCCCGTAAACAGCTACACAATCTTTTTCAATTGCCACTGCAACAGTTGATGCAAACTCGTGATATCGTGCCACATTCCGAACCTCCAGTTGCGCTTTGAACCCAGCAGTATAGATGTGAATGTTATCCGACAGTTGTATATACTCCAAAATAATTCTGATTTTCAGATTATTTGTTTTCGATAATTCTTCAAGCAAACGGGTAACGGTTATATGGCTCACATAAACATAGTCGAGCGATTGTATATCATCGAGCGCATCCATTTCAGCAAGCTGGTAAAGGCTCCATGCATCCATCGCTATGCTCTTTTTTACTCTAAATTGGTTTTTTAACTGTCTGCCAATCACAGAGTGCCAAGTTTCTGTTTTATATTTTTCTCTCACCTCCCCTGCTTTCTCTTCCCCCATACTATCCAGCGACGGACGGCAGCCTGGCTTAAGCACACCCATCCAGTTCAGAAAGTATATTTCTTCTTTCTTCGCAACTACCATACCTGTTCCTGAATCTTGCCAATGCGGATATTGCCGGATATAGTTATAGTGTTCCAACGCTTTCGCATTGTTCAAGTTTGTCAGATACGCAATAAAGGCTGTCCTATGATACGCTTCTTCCGTCACAAGACCCTTCTCAACAAAGTGCTTTCTTTCCGTTTCAAAGCGTTCCGGATCATTGAAAGAATTGACATAAAACATCAATTCTAACTCCCAGAATCCCTCAATGTCTGTATCCTTAAAAGATTCCTTGGCATCAAGATAACATTGCAGTGCATATTTTAAATCTCGCCTATAAAGCATCACATAATCAATAAAAGCTCTGTAGGCATACTCCGGCCCTTCTGCTATCAGCTCCTTATGTTCCGAAAAAAGCTCCCTATACATCGCATCTGCTTTGTCAAACATGCCATGCCGGATATACAAATGATTCAATTCCTGCCATGTGATAATATTCTTATGGCTTTCATACATTTTCTTGAAGCGATTGATTGCTTCTTCTATCGGCGCATCCATTTCAAAAATGAAATTTCTCATATATTCCAACAGATTTGTATCATCGCAGTCAGAAATACAATTATAGATGCTTTCCATTTTATGCTTTTTATTCCATCCGAACATCAATATTCCGCGTCCATACAGATTTATCATCTGTACATATACGGGAACTCGCTCGCTTTTTTCAATCTTCTCAACTGCAATTTCAAGGAAGTTGAGTGTATCTGTGATTTCGTTAGCGATTTCCAAAAGCCCCCTAATTTGCTTTGTCGGAACATTGGCAGTAACATCTTCTATCAAGCTCATGCATTTGCTCGACCTAGCGATTGCCTCAAGCAGGCTCTTATCTTTTTCTGTAATATGCGGGAACTCTTCTGCATCGATTTCACCCTTCTGTGCACTGACCTTGGCATATTTCATCTCCACATCCCGCCATGCATCGGCAGGAAGTTTGGTCAGATACTTTTTCACATCCGGGTAGATTGTGAGAATACGGTAGTTGTCGTGTAGAAAAACAAAAGTATTATAAACACAAAGTCCAATTCTACGCATCGTACCTGCCCAGAACAGTGCATCTGCTTTTTCCTTGATGATCAAAAAGCATTCTCTAGCCTTATACAGTGCTTTCTGGTCAATTTTCCGGAAATCCGGAATCTTGCCATTCTCATCTGTTGCATCATAAACCGCCAAATTATAATAAGCCACTCCAAGTGATTCCAATACGATATTATCATACCCTATCTGATAGGATCGATTAAGAAAGCGTACCGCATTCACATTATCGTGATAATGTTCTCCGTACACATATCCTATCATTTGATATACAAGTGCTTCATCTTCTACTTCATCCGTCGGGTATATGAATTTTTCCTGTTCATTCAGAAGCACACCAATCGTTTCCTCAATAGGGAGCTGCTCCGTATATGCTTTTGCTAGTAAAAGGAACGCTTTTGCAAATGACAATAACGTCTTTGATTTAGTGGAATCTTCTGTATCGATGTAATGCTGTGCTGCCACCACTGTTTCCTGGAATTTCTTTTGCATAAAAGAACGTGTAAGCTGCCGGAGCACATCATGTTCCTTAATGAGGCCACTTTCCCTCATATCTGATTCCAGTGCATCGAATTCCGCATCCATATCTGCGATTTCATAGCAATACAAAAGATACTGTTTTCCTTTTTTCTGTGATTCCTTGCTAAGGCTTGCAAATTTGGAATCCGCAATCAATTCTTTTGCCCGGTCGATTGCATCTTGCAACTTCAGGTCTTCAATGATACAGCGCAAACCAACCAACTGATTCTCAATCCATTTTTCATTTTCGGATTTTTCTTCCGTTTGAATTTCTCCATTAAACACGATTGGATCACCGCTGCTACCTGCTACATCTTGCTCCGGGATACCTTCCAGCTTTCGTTTCATTACGATTCCAAATCGTTCCTTCATAATGGAACGGAGTTGTTGTGCTTTTGTCACAAATGTTTTGGACAATAAAGCCGTTGCCCCATATGCGCTGGTAAACACGCCCAGCAACCCATTGACTTCTTCGCTATCTTCCCATACCGGTGCACCTGATAACCCTTCCAATTCGTATACTCTTGAACCTGCATCTATAAATGTATTGTCCATACGAATCGTAAAACGATTGCTATCCGCTGGATTTACAACCACACAACCGTGAAGGCAATCGAGATACTCGATAGGGCTTCTCCCATCAGGTACACCATTTGGATAGCCCTGCACATAAACAGGTCGATTTCTATAGGTTTCAGTTATCAAGAAATTTGTTACAGGAATCTCCAGACTTTCAGGTTTTCCAAGCTGGATAATCGCAAGATCTTCCGTGTGAGTTTTCGTTCCTGCGTCATCTGTCCTGACCTCATCCAGTGGGGAATATACAACCTGAGATGAAGAGATCTCTGTGCAGAATACATCGTAGCGATCACACGCTGCGTTGATTTCCTTCAAAATAAATAGTCTGATTTTTTCGAGGCCGTCAACCACATGCGCGCACGTAAAAACGAAAGCCGACTTTCCGCCAGCATAGAACAGAACACCACTCCCCTGAACGGAGTTATTTTCATCCGAGATATATACGCTGTAAGCTCTTGTACTATCATTTACCATGTGATCACAAGTCCTTCTTTCTGGCAATAGCTGATCTCGTGCTGTTTATCATTCCCTATAAAATATCCATTTTTCCACCATGCCGACGGGCTATAGATGTTGATTTTTCCGTACCAACGCTCCAATTTTGCAATCGTTTGTTTGTCTGGATGATTCACACCATCTGTGCATATCAGAAAATTCGTGCATTGAATGCTTTCCGGATATGCCTTCGAGATATTCTTTGCAGATCCATGATGTGGAATCTTTACCAAATCATATGTTCCTTGGGCTTTGACCACATCCTCTGCCCATGCATCGCCTGTGAAGAGAAGTCTATGATTCTCAAATTCAAACGTAAATACAAGGCTATTTTTATTGCTTTGGCTGGTATCATGTTTGAGCAGTGGCATTTCTGCCAGTTCTGACAGAGAAATATGATAATCGCTATGACGCGCCAGTTGCACTTCCTGATAACGAAGACATTTCGCATCCGATGGGTCTGTTTCCGGCCAAATCACTTCTATTTTTGCTCCTGCACAATATCGGCAATCTCCTTTATGGGCCGTACAGATCCGAACCCCCTGATTCTTCAGCCGACCATACACCTCATCATTCTGCCGCACGGAAAGTTGACGGTCTTCAAAAAAAGAATTGCCAGAATGATTCATCCACACTTCGCGAAACGGACATTGGTATACCTTTTTTCTCAGGCACGCAAGAATACCCCCGATATGATCATCATCCATGTGAGTCAAAATCAGCGCATCCAGTGTTTCACCCGATTGCTTTATTTGATTGCATAAGTGCTCGAACATAGGTGCAAACCTGCTTACGCCTGTATCGATGAAAATATTATGCGTATCTGCAAAGTGCAGCCGAATACAGTCGCCTTTCCCCGCATTGTAAGCATAAACTTGAAGCATTTTCGTATTTCCTTTTGAATTCGAACCAATCTTCCGTGCTTATATTGTAAGTACGTAATTCGTCAATGTCAAGCAAATTCAACAACCTTTCGTATTTTATTTCTCAGCAGCATTGATATTGCTTATAGTTTTCTTTACCGTGTTCATCATTAAAATCTATGCGGTTGTCAAGTAAGAAACAAAAATTTACAAAAAAAAAATAAGCCTTTTCCGAATCTGAAACATTATAATTTCAAATTCAGAAAGGCTTATATAGTGATTCACATCACAATTTCGGAAGCATCCCGTACAAAACACTTTATTCCAAAAGCCAGTCCATCACATTTACAACTTTTATACCATCATAGTTGCCGAGTGAGAAGCGATCCAGTGTCAAAACAACCTTCTCATAATTGTCCTGAATCCCTCTCAGCGGTCGCATTTCCCGTTCAAATGTTTCCTCGGCGGTCATATCCGCTGTAACCTGATAGTAGGTGAGAATTCCCTGCTTTTGTGCAACAAAATCAACTTCTGTAGATCCATGCTTTCCAATGTTAACTTGATATCCTCTTCGCAGCAACTCAAAGAAAACAATGTTTTCAACAGAGAACCCTAAATCGTACCGTTTTCTTGGAAGAATATGGTTTCTCAGTCCCAAATCGACCATATACATTTTTTTGTTTACTTTTAACAGCTGTTTTCCAACGATATCAAATCTCTCCGCCGGATAAAAAATGAACGACTCCATCAACGCCTCTACGTAGTCACTGACTGTATTGGGTGAGACTTTTCTGCCAGAGGATACTCTAAACGAAATCGGACTTTATCGCCTATATGGGTATAACTTTCATCTCTATGATGCTCAAATTGACTGCACATCAAAAAGCGCAATAGGTCATAAAAGGTCATTTTGCTTTAATCTTTTTGCGCCCATTTCATTTTTACACCAAAAATAAGTTGCTTTAAGTTTTGCAGAACTCTTTTTCATTGTCCACTTGACTGAATGCGCCTCATTTTCCAGACTAAGGCCGATTTTTTCGCCATTTCATCTAATAATAGATACTACAAAGATTCAAAATATCTTGAAGCAATTCATACTCTCTCATTGCTTTTTCACTCATTTGATAATTTTCAAATACAGCTTGTAAGCACATTTCATCAAGCTGCTGTGTTTCCGGCAAGGCCTTCATCAAGAAATCTGGCGTAATTTTTAAGGAGTCAAGAATTTTATACAAGTGTTCATCAAATACACTCTTGTTATCTATCTCACCATTCAAAAGTTCCTCTAATATGGGACGAGATATTTTTGCCTTTTTGCAGATGTTCACTTTTGTAACCCTTTTACTCCGAATACAGGCTTTCAATTTTTCACCAACTAATTTTCTCGTTTCAAAAAGGGCATCCTGACACACTACCTCTTTATTTATAAAGATACTTGATGTAGGCATTTTACCTCCCTATTCGTTTACTCTTTGAACCAGTTCATCTGCCGAATCCATGATTGCCTGTTTTACCTTTTTCTTCTGTCCCTGCGAAAGCGTTGTTCGATAGTTATATCAATCTCTTCCGAAAATTGCTTAATGACTTTGTGGCATTTGCTAAGCGATGTACCGCCCTTGAAAACGATATACGGAATCTTCTCTGACAAAGGCTTCAAGAGCATCGTCACACAGTACCGTCCCCAACGTTCATGGCAAATGTTTCCAGTGCTCAGTTCAAACCACTCATTCTCCGAGAGATCGTATTCAATTTCGTATAGTATTCTGGAGCAATACTGTAAAATACTTTCCATAAGACCACACCACTGACCGATTTCGTTCAATTTTAAATTGTTGACTCATGAGTTAGTATCTTACGAGTAAAATAGCAGCAATACAAAGTCAAGCAACGAATCACATACTCATGCCAAGCGTTTTGCCAAATCGCCGGGGACGGGTAATCAGGGTCACTTTTGTTCCCGTTGCACCGAGGAGTTCTCCAACCAACCCCGATTTATCAATATAATAATAACCATTTCTGCGGATTTCAGCAAAATCAGAAACCCCCACTGGGATACTTAAATTTCTCATCTCTGCCGCTCCTTTCGCATAGCGTTACACAGACTTTTCATTGTCTTTATGATACCATGAAATCAACACCGATACAAGAAAAATCTCCCTTACGGTGCAATAGTTCCGCTCTCAGTTTGGCCTTGCAACACATCCTCAAAGGTAAAGTAAATCGCAACCCGCTCATCGTTGAAAACCTCAATCTGCTCAATAAAAGTTTCCACCACTGTTTGGGACAGCTGCATTACATCACCCGCATCGTGGACGGCATCAACGACCTCCTGCAATTGGCCTGCTTCTTTCTGCATAGGCTGAAACAGCTGTTCTTTCTCTGCTCGCAGGCATTGGATCTGCTGCATCAAATTTTCTTCCTGTTCTCGGTAAGCATCCCGCCTGTGGACAAACTCCGCCTTGCTCATCTCGCCGTCCGCATACTGCTCATAGAGGTTTATCCGCTGCTTTACGATTTCATTCTTTTCTGTGCTCAGCTTCTCTCCCTGCCGTTCCAGTACGGAAAAGCGTGCCATTGCCTTGCGCCCATTTTCCTGCAATTCGTGCAAAGCCTGCTCGGCCAGCCCGATTTGCATCTCCAGCGCCTTTCGTACCATATGTTGGCTGCTCTTTTCGTTCTTCTTGATTCGTTTTTCCATAGACCAGATAATAAAAGTACTCTTATGCGGGCATTCGAAAGGAAGATTTACTTATGCCCGTCAATTATGTTGCTTTGGGAAAACGTATTGGTTATTTCAGAATGCAGTGTGGTAATATCACCCAGGAAGCCTTAGCCTCTAAAATCAATCGCAGTCGTGAATTTCTGGCCAAAATTGAAAAAGGCACAGAACACCCCAGCGTTGCCACTCTGGTCGATATTGCCGACGCCCTCTGCATTTCCGTTGATGATTTGTTGATAGACAGTCTTCACTATTCCGTTTCAACTTCCAACACCGAATTGCATCGTCTGTTATTGGACTGCAACGAAACTGAACAGGAAATCATTATCCGCACGGCGAAAGAGTTAAAGGCCACTCTTGTCAGCCTTGGAATTTAACATCCATCCGTATTAAAATCACAAAATAAAAAGGCCCGCATAAGCCACAGACGCACCCTCGAATCATCTTGGGTGCTGTCTGTGGTTTATGCGAGCTTCTCTTTATAATCCTTTTTCTGTATTTTAACTCATTTTAAGTTATAATACAGAATTCAAGTTAAGATTTACTGTGAATCACTTTTTCTTTACCATGCAGCGTTTCTTAAAGAACGAAATACCGTAGCAAAGAATCTGATCGTAATCGTCCTCATACTCCTTTGCATACATCCGATCATCAATTTGCTGTAAGGCTATATCGCATTCACTTTCCAGATTTTCCAAAACCTTCGTGTACTTTGCTTCAAAGATTGCAACGCGGGCATTGATGGAATCGTAAACGACCACATCACTTCGGCCTTCTCCATGCTCCTTATTGGAATCCACCATATATCCGGCACCTGTGAAGATGCCCGCAAGGAAAGCATGATAGAAGTCTTCCCGATAGTCATGGTAGCTGATGGTACGCCGAAGCAGAGCATTCATTTCCTTGGTAATGCCTTCGCTGTCACCGTTCCAGACTGCATCGAACAAAGCATTTCGATTCCACTTCTTCGTACTGTCATCGAACCATTTGATGACAGTCGTTTCAAAAATCTCTTTGATTTCTGCATTAGGAATCATAAGGCAACCATGCCATCCGGCAATTCGCCCTTATAATCTTCTTCACGGGCTTTGGTCAAGTATCCTGTCAGGTACAGCGTACTCCAAAGATTATCTTCTGAGGAATGCAGATAATCATAGGTCAGGTTTTCATCCACACGCTGAATGATGCAGCCACCAGCCATCAGGGTTTCAAGTTTATTTGTGATTGTACTCCCCGCATAGTCAATAAAGGAACGGATGATTGCATTGTCGCTGGTGTTCTTCCAGTAGCTGATAGGCTTAGCTTTCGGATTGCGCTGCAGTTCCAACAAATAATTCATTACATCCCACGGGCAGTAAACATCAAAGGCTCCGAAATGGTATCCATCATACCATTTCTTGATGTTCTCAGCCTGCATTGTCAAGTCAGCATCCTTTAGCAGCAGGTCAACCTCACTCTGTACAAATCCGAAATACTCGTTCAGACGAGAATTTGTGATAGTATCCGATACAAAATTATTTGTTCCCGTAAAAATGCTTTCTTTCGCAATCTTTAAGCAGCCTGTAACAACTGCAAACTGAAGTGCTTGATTGTCTTTTAGGGCCTGCATCAAGCCTTTCATAACATCGAGCATTTCATTATAATAACCGTTGTTATTCGCTTTTGCTACAGGGACATCATACTCGTCTATAAGAAGAATTACAGGCTTTGCATAATAGCTCTGCATCATCGTTGTCAAAAGCATAAGGCTGCTCTTAACTTCTTTTATAGAACCATTGCCATGTGCAAGATGCTCAAACGCTGTTTTTTGGAATTCTGTAGCACTTTTACTATCAAGCAAATAAAGATGTTTGTTGTACAAATCCGCTATCACCATTGTGAGCATATCGTATGCCCCAGTAAAATCCAGACCGTCTACCTGTCGGAATGAAACAAAGACTGTCGGATACTGGTTCATCCACTCATCACATAATGCCTGATGCTCTGCAATTTCCAGTCCCTCAAACAATTCTTTGCTGTCTTTACGGATGTCGAAGAAGCTTTCCAGCATACTCATGCCAAGCGTCTTACCGAAACGCCGTGGTCGAGTGATAAGTGTCGCTTCTGCTTTTTCGTTCAAAATTTCCGTAATCAGGCCAGATTTGTCAATATAATAAAACCCACCGTTCCGAATCTTCTCAAAGTCCGAAATGCCAACTGGGATGTTCAATTTTCTCATCTCTGCTGCTCCTTTCACATAGCCACGCACAGACTTTTCATTGCTTCTATGATACCATGAATCTCGTGTTCTTACAAGAAAATTTCCGCTTACCACATTGATTCTGGCTACGGCTCATTCTGCATAGCCTGCCAGCACATCTTCAAATGTAAAACGAATTTTCACGCGTTCATCGTTGAAAACCTCAATGCGGTCAATAAAGGTTTCCACCACATTCTGTGATAAGCGCATCACATCGCCTGCTTTTTCTGCTGCACTTACGACAGTCTGCAAATTATCAGCATCTTTCCTTACTGGCAGGAAAATTTGGTCTTTCTCGGTACGCAGCCTTTGAATCTGCTCCATCTTATCATCTTCCTGCACTCTGTAGGCATCTCTCTGCCTGATAAATTCTTCCTTGCTCATGTTTTCATCCGCATACTGCTCATACAATGCGACGCGCTGTTTTACAATCTCTGCCTTTTCTACACTGAGCTTTTCTTCCTGCCGTTCTAGTGCGGAGAAGCAAACCAAGGCTTTGCGTTCCCGCTCGTGCAGGATCCCCAATATATGCTCCGCCTGCTTTATCTGTTCTGTCAGCGCATTTCGGACGATATGTTCCAGAATCTCCTCAGAGATTGGGATTCGCTTGCAGGGACTGTCCACCGCTGTGGCCGAAAATCTGCAGTTAAAAGATGGTCCGAGTTTCTTGAGAACACGATATTTCATCAGCTTCTGGCAGTAACCGCAGTAGACCTTGCCTTTCAGCGGATACTGGTGTTTTGTGTAGTTCCCGGACTGGTAGTTCCCGTTTTGCAGCATAATGACCTTTTGCGCCTGTTCAAATTCCTCCGGGTTCACAATGGCGGCATGGCTGTCCTCAATTCGTACCTGCTGTTCCAAGGGAGCGCGCAGGACCCGATGCTTACAGGGAACAGGCATAATGAATTTCGCGCCCACATAGGTTCCCTTATACTTCTCATTTTTCAAAATATGGTAAACCGTTCCGCTCGTCCAATGACTGCGCTGCAAATCCCATGCTTTCTGATCACTGTACACATGGTTTTCCGCCACATGATACGCTGCCGGAGTTGGAATCTGCTTTTCATTCAGGATTTTTGCGATGGTGCCTGTTCTGTTGCCCTGCAATGCCAGTTCAAAAATCAGGCACACATATCGACTGGCTACCGGGTCGAGGATCAGCTTATGGCAGTCGTTCGGGTCCGGTAGGAATCCAAACGGGCGGTATCCTCCGAGATACATTCCTTTTTTCTGCATCACATGGTCTGCTGCTGCGATTTTAGCGGAGAGGTCCCGGCTGTAGGATGCGTTGATGATGTTCTTAATGGCTACTTCCAGTCCACATACATCGTTTCTGATCTGTATTCCACTGTCGTAACCATCGTTGACGGAGATGAAGCGAACGCCCAGCAACGGGAAGATTCGTTCCATATAATCGCCTGCTTCAATATAGTCACGGGCGAACCGGGAAAAGTCCTTTACGATAATCGTTTTCACCTTTCCGTCCTGCGCGTCCTTAATCAGCCGCTGGAACGCTGGGCGGCTTGTGGAGGTGCCGGAATAGCCATCGTCAACGTACTCCTGACGCGGCTCTGCAGCCAGTTCGGGGCGGGCCATGATGTACCCCTCTACCAGTCCGCGCTGGCCCTGAATGCTGTTGCTCTCAGCCTTATCAGCACCCACATCCTCGTCCGCAAGAGAAAGCCGGTAATAGGTTCCGATCATCTGCTGCTCACCGCCTTTCAAACGTGTAGATCAATTCTGCCTTTACGATTTCTGCTGCACGATTTTCCAGATTGTTCATGCGGCGTACCCACTCCATCTGATTTTTTTCTTTCAGTTTTTCCGATACGTCCTCCCGCTGGCTCATCTGCTCGATCAAGACCTTATACCGCTCTGCAGCCTGCTCTTCCACATTTGCTAAAACAGTATCCAGTTTTCCGCTCAGCAGCAAGCTTTGGTAATAGGCTGGTTTTCGCAGTTTCAGGTATGCCTTGTGCAGCATCCCCCAGCGGTCAACCGGACGAGTCTGTAGCAGCTTCAAGGCTGGCAGGTAATAATCACCCACCAAAACATATTCCATTCCTGTCCGGGCATCATAGATTTTCTCTTTCATTGTCTGTTCTCCTTTTTCGTTAAAACACAAATTCCGTATAAGTTATTTTCCTGCGGTCCACTTCAATTTTCTTTACATACTGCAGCAGATTATCTACCGTCAAAAGGACTTCGGTGTTTCCTGCGACCTGCTTTTTCTGCCGCAATTCTTCTTGAATCAACGCAAGCTCTTTCTCTTTTTTGGTTTTTTCCTGTTTTTGTTCTACGATTTCATTTTCCAAGTTCTGCTTTAATTCCAAGAATTTCTCTTTTGAAAGTTTTCCGAGGACATACTGCTCATAGCCGCTGCGCTTCTGCGATTCCAGCCGAACGATATTGCCCGACACCTGTTCCATTTCACGGCTCAATGCAATTTTCTTTGTTTCAAGGTTGCTATTTTCCGAATTCTTCTGTATCAGCTTTTTCAAATTCTTATGTTCTTCCATCCGCTGGTACAGTTCCTTATGGATGCCGTTCCAGAGGTCTTTCTCTGAGATGGAAACATGGCAGAATTTACAGTAAAAATACAGCGAGCCATCCCTTTGCCAATGGCAAACCAGCTTTTCTCCGCACTCTTTGCAAAATATCCGGCCTTTGAAGATGTTCGGATTATTCTCTCTGCGCTGTCTGCACCACTTTTTCCGCTCATCCCTAATCGCTTGCTCAGTTTCTCGCACTGCGGAAACTTCATCAAACAGTTCCCAGCTGATAATCGCCGGATGGCTGTCCGGCACCATCCGCCAGTCTTCTCGTGGATTTTCTCTGATTTTTCGATACGTTTCATCGTAGGCGATCTTTTGAATTTAACTATGATTCCTAAACTTTGCCAACAATTGCTTAGTATTATTTCAAAAGCAATTTCCACCGCCCGATGTCAAGTCTTGGACAACATTTTTCACAAATTTCTATTTTAGAAGTGCTTCCACACCCCGCCGCAAATCCTTGATTTTCCTTGATATTCCGCCATTTTTCTCTTTGGCGGTCTATTTTTTTGCCCTAATCTTCATTTTTACCGCTGATGATCTAGATTCTTCACATTTTTCAATCATAAAAGAATCCTCGTTTAATCTTTTTCTGTGCTGCGCCATATCTTTACAGGATTCCATATCAATCTTTTCCAAAAATCCTGCTTATCTCTGGTTTTTCCATCAAAAGCAGAAATTCGATCCAACATGCCATCAACAGCCCGGAAAGATAGGTGTCAAAAATGCCCTGAGATTTTTGTTAAAAAAGACTAAGATTTTTAATTTTCGAGCAAGTGATACACTTTTCCCTCTCCATCATGTTCTTTGTTAAAAAATAGACATTCGTTAAAAGTCCGGCAAAGATTCATCTGGTTTGTCAGGAAGATAGCCTTTTTCACAATAAAAAAGCTCCCACCTGCAACTCAAAGTTTCCTTTGAATCACAAGTGGGAGCCACTACCAAATCTTCAAATATTATTCTTAGTTTTCTTTTTGTTCTGCTTCAATTTCAGATTTTTTTCTTCTACCCCGGCGTTTCTTTTCTGCTTCCGGTTTCACATCTCCAATATCATAAATGACAACTTGCTCATCCGGGTACAAAGTTCCATTCAAGGTATAACTAAGTTTACCACCGTTTTCATCCTCGAAAGGCAGCATTCTCCGAAACTCTACCTGGATAGCCGGCACCTTAATGCTGATCGCATACGTCTGCTTGCTTTCCTCGTTACTGAACTTAATCGCATTCGGATCTTTTTCTGAACAAGGCTGAATCGCAATCTGCCTAGTCTTTGCGTTGAGCAGCACCCTGATGTACGGTGCATAGTTCAACTCTACAGCCGTTGCCTTATTAAATTTCAGGCTGTTTGAAGTCACCGTCATAACAGACTCGCCTTTCGGTTGCTTTAGATTGATTACCTCAAATCCCTTCAAAATTTCCATTTCACATTCCTCGCTTTCATATTCTATGTGTTCCTGCTCTGGCTTTGCATCAACCAGTGCCATCACCTTTTCTGTTGCCGTTTCCAACCTCTTGAAGGAAACAGCCTTCCATGTAGGTCTAATGGGAACGAATCCTAACAGCACGCCTTTTCGTAAAGGAATCAGCCTTTGCTGCTTTGGGCGAATACGCCTCCGCTTGCCTGCAATCTGTTCCAGCCTTACCTGTGCCTTATCCCAGACCTCTCGCTCTACGATTGCAGGGTGATGGTCTGGTATAAAATACTGCTCCACCTCGCCTCATTTTTCTTGGTCTTGTGGGTCAAACAATCTACCGTATAGGTTTTCTGCATCAGAACGTCGCCGCAGTATTTTTCATTCCGCAGGATATTCTTGACCGATTCACCTGTCCATGGGTTATTTTTGATTGTTCTGATTTCCAACGCATTGAGCTTTTCTGCAATTTCTGCCGGGTGCATTCCCTTATCAAAGCTCATATAGATGGTACGAACAATTTCAGCTTCGTTGGTCACAATCACCATTTCGCCATCATCGTCCGTATCATAGCCCAGCAGACTCGTCGTACTGATTTTTTGCGTTCCGGCTTTCATCCGGCTTCGAGTTGTCCACTTGATATTAGTGGAGATGCTTCGGGATTCCTCCTGTGCGAAGGAAGCCAGCATCGTCAGAAATACTTCTGCCTTTTCATCCAGACTATCCAAGCGTTCCTTATCAAAATACACACTGACAGGTGGCCGGAGGTTCCGCAGCAATCGAATATTAGTCAGGCAGTCCACCACATTACGAGCAAAACGACTGATAGACTTCGTAAGAATCAGATCAATTTTCTTAGCCTTTGCATCCTCTATCATCTGCTGAAACTGCACTCGATGCTTAACTTGTGTACCAGAGATTCCCTCATCCGCATAAATTCCTGCCAGCTCCCAGTCTGGATGCTCCGCTATAACAGTGTTGAAATGTGCCATTTGCTCTTCCAGACTGGTTTCCTGCGCCTCCTGATCCGTGCTGACACGACAGTATGCAGCGACACGCTTTTTAGGTGGTTCTTCTGTTTCCGCCACGACACCCACTGTTGCAGGAATTATTTTCACATCATAGGTCTTTGTCAGGCGAGGGGTCTTTTTTCTTCCCTTTTCCTTACGTCGTTCTACCACAATTGGCCTTTTAGCATGACTATCGCTTGCCACATTTCTCCCTCCTTCCACTTTTTCTTCCTATTACAAAGTTGCCCATGTTATAGCATTATCATTAATGTCATAACATGGGCAAACACTATTTGCAGACTCTCTATCTTACTTATTATACCGCATTGTGGGTATCTCCACAATATCCATTTGCATACCCACCCCGTATAATGAAACGTAAAGAACAATTTTTTACAAGCAAAAGTGGTGACAGCTTTGATTGATTTTACTCCTCTGTGGGAAACTATGCGCCGCAAGCAGGTAACACAGTACCAGCTTCTCAAAAACGGCTTGGACAACAAAACGCTGGACACTCTGAAAAAGAATCGGAATATTACACTATCCACATTGGAAAAACTCTGTCAGATGCTCGATTGCACTCCAAATGATGTCGTGCAGTTCATTCCAGACGATAAAAAATAATGCCGTCATAGTACCGTATAGTCGGTGGCTGTGGCGGCATTCCATTATATATAGGTAGAAACGCTCATTCTATAACTATCACATTCCTGCGGAATGAAACACCCGCCTGGTCGAGAAGATTCACAAATCCCCTCACCCAGACGGGCGTTGTTTTTTCGTGCAGTTCCAAAGGCAGGCTATCCGGGGCGGACATCTTATATGTACCATACCTGCCGAAGCATTACTACCGCCAGTTCCAGAAGTACAACTACGCTGCCGACCACCTGCGGGACCATAAAAATCACAAATCCACCGATCAGCATTTGAAGTGCTTCCACTCCTTGCGACTGTTGCATCAAGAACGAAAGGGCCGTCGTTGCCAGTAGCACACTGCCCAGCAGATAGAAAATCCATGCCGAACAATGATGCAGAAATACCACAAACCACTTCGCCAGCCACACCGCAAGGATCAGCGGGAGGGTTATCATCACCAGCATCAATTTTAACAGCCATCGAATTGCTTTCATAATGTCCTCTTTCTGGCTGGTCTGTTGCCCATGTTATAGCACACTCTCTGATGTTCCAACATGGGCAACCCAGTCCTCTCTCAAATTTAGTTTGTGTGCAGTGCTTTTACAGTATCCTGTATGCTCCGCTCATATTTGAACCGTACCACGATGCGCCCTCCATCATGCACAAAGACATTTTCGATAAAGGCCGACACCATACCCGCTGTGAGCCTCGTCCCGTGCAGGAAATTTTCTGCCTGCTCCGCTGCTGCGCGTACCGTTCCCGGCACAACGCTCTCAGCGGATTCTTCCGCTTGGGATTGTTCAATTTGCTCTTGCACCTCTGAAATTCGTCTGTCACACTCCTGCTTTTTCTGCTTGTAGGTATCCAATGGGAGTGTTCCTGCTGCATATTCTTCATACATCCGCATCTTCTCTCCCTTTAGATTTTTAATTCCTGTTCCATCAGAGTTTTTCGGCGGTTTGCCTTTTTGTGGCTTCTTTCAAATCCTGTTCTTCTTTTTGAATATCGCCGTAGAGGGAATCCAGCAAAAAAAGTTCCTTTTTCAGTGCCTGAAAGACAGCATTTTCAATATCACTGACCTGAAATATCTCAGATGTGCATTGGGTCTGCCCAACCAGTTCCAAGCCCTCTCTGCACCAGAATGTCGGCACAACCTGTTTGAAATTGTGCGCCATCACTCGCCTGCAATTTCCGCAGCGAACTTTGCCTTTCAATGGAAAGTCCACGCTGCCCATCAGCACTTTATGGCTGTTGCTCTTTATGACAAGCTGCGCTTTTTCAAATTCTTCACGACTTACGATTGCTTCATGGGTTCCCTCCGTAATAAACTGCTGTCCTTTGGGAACCGTTCTGACAATGCTTTTGCCGGAAATCAGCGTTTTGGTTTTGCCCAGAACCATTGCCCCGGTGTACACATACGCCGTGAGGATTTTCCAAACGCGAGTACTATCCCAAAGAATCACTGGGGCGATGGTATAGGTCGTTTCCTTGCCATACGCCTTATTTTCTTTGTTATATACGCTCGGCACAGGAACATTTTCGTCATTGAGCATCATTGCTATCTCTCTTGTACCTAACCCCAGAATCGCAAGATCGAAAATACGCCGCACGATTTTTGCCGCTGACGGGTCGATGATAAATGCGCCCTTTTTGTCTGGGTCAAACTGATAGCCGAACGGCGCAGCGGATGCCGTTGTAATGCCTTTTCGCCACTTGACCTGATTGGCAGTCCGCAGCTTCTTCCCTGCGTCCCGGCAGTACATCGTGTTCACCAGATTGCTGACCACCACATCCATGCCCAGCGTTGTGCCTTTATAATTATTGCTGTCATAGTTGTCATTGATGGCAATGAGCCTTACCCCCAGCAAAGGAAAAATCTGCTCCATGTACTCACCCACACCGATATAATCACGGCCAAAGCGAGAGAGGTCTTTTACAATGATGGTATCAATCTTGCCATTGCGAACACCATCCATCATCTGCTGGAATCCCGGTCTGTCAAAATTGCTGCCTGTGTAGCCATCATCTACAAAATCCATCACAGGCACATTTTGCAGACTTTCTTTGCAGGCAATATACCGCCGGATCAGTTCTTTCTGGTTTTCAATGCTGTTGCTCTTATCTTTGCCATCTTTACCCAGGTCGCCATCAGCCCTTGAAATGCGCTGATACGCTGCAATCATTTTTCTGCACTCTCCTTTTCTACCTCTGCAAATATATCCCGAAATCCGAAAATGATCCGAATCCGCTTGTCCGCGCTCACTTCGATTCTCTGCACAATGGATTTTACTAACTGAATATCAAATTCAAAGTTGTCCAGATGTTCTTCTAAATTAGAAGCCATATTCAGATATTCTTTGATTTGCTGTTCCACCTGCACTTTTTTGTTCTCTGCTTCCTGCAGCGCAGCTCGCAGGCTATTGTATTGTCTGGAATAATCCTCCCGAATCAGTTGGTAATCTTCGGAATCCACCACACCAGCCACATAGTCCGCATAAAGCTGTTCCCGCTTCTTGGCCATCTGGCTAACTTTATCGGTCAGGCTCATAATTTCGCCCTTTGCACGGTAGACGGGATTCTGCACATCCTCGATTTTCTGCAATTCTTCCAGAACCTTCCGTTTATCGCTCAGCTGGACAATGAACAAATGCAGCTGATCCATTATCAAGGCTTTCAGCAGTTTTTCTGGAATCTGGTGGCCGATGCACTTATCGTCGGCCTGCCTTGCCTTGCAGATGTAATAGCAGACCTTTTTACTTTCCTCCGCTCCATGCGGCAGTCGTTCAAACTCCATCTGTCTGCCGCAGTCTGCGCAAAACACCATTCCTGCAAGGTCATTCTGATATTCTGCCCGAATCTGCTCCGACTTTGCTCTTACTGTCTGGAATACTTCTCGATTCTTGTTCAAGACTTTTTGCACCTTTTCAAAATCATCCCTTGCGATGATGGCCGGATGTGTGTTCTTTGCCACATACCACTGTTCTTTGGGAAGGTCGTGCTTGTTCTGTCCTGCGAATAACTTCTGTGTACTTTTATTGTTGATGGTATCGCCCACATAGGTTTGATTTTCCAAGATGTGCCGGATCGTGGTTACGCCCCACTTTTTACAGGTAAGCACTTCTTTCCCCTCAACCATTTTTCTATGCCACTCTCGTGGAGTCGGAACCTGCAGCAACGTCATTCGTCGGGCGATTTCAAAAATTGGTACACCCATCAGTTCCCACTGGAAAATCAACTGCACATAAAATGCAGCTTCCGGGTCAATTTCATTACGCTTTGTCATGGGGTTCCGAATATAGCCATACGGAGCATCGTTTCCGACTGCATAGCCTGCTTCTTTCTTACGCTGCAAAGAAGTCCATATCTTTTTGGATATGTCTTTCGCGTACATTGCGTTGACCATATTCCGAATCGGGAGAGCCAGACTTTCCATGTCCTCTTTGCGCGTACTGTCAAAATTATCTGTAACAGCAATCAGCCGGACCCCCAGAAACGGGAACACTGTTTCGATATAATACCCCGCTTCCAAATAGTTACGACCAAAGCGTGAAAGGTCTTTCACCACAATGCACTTGATTTTCTTCTGCCGCACATCGTTCATCAGGCGGGTAAATGCAGGCCGCTTAAAATTTGTTCCCGTAAATCCATTGTCGAAGTAGGTGTCCACATAACTCAGTTCCCTGCTGCGGCTGATATAGTCCTGCACCAGCGCGATCTGCGTTTCCATACTTTCTTCTTTTTCTTCATCCTCAACAGAGAGCCGCCCATAGATTGCCGCCGGTATCTTCGCTTCTTCCAGTTCCGGGAGCAGCACAGAAACTGCCGCCTGTTCCGGCTGCGGGAGATTTTTTCTACTCTTTCGTGCCACTGTCTGTACCCTCCACTTCTATCCGACTAAGCATCTGTTTCCATTCATCCGTTTCATGGTCAGGCTGATTTCTGCCTGACCATCGCCCAGTAATGTAACTGTGACCTGTTCGATGTATTTCTTCACAAAATTGCGGTCAAGTTCCTCCGGGGTCTTATACTGTGCCATCTGCTGAATCCATGGATTGCGCAGGCTCAACGCTCGTTCCCATACCAGCGTATCTTCCATAATTGTTGTAAGCTGTTCATTCAATTTCCGATGTGCTTCTTCGTAGTCCAGCAGTTCGGCACGATATTGTTCTTTGGTGATTTCATCGGCCATATAACTCTCATACAGCGGCACACGGCGAAACTGTTCCATATTCAGTTCGGCCAGAACGGACTTCATCTGCACCGACTTTTCAGCTCGGACTGCTTCAATCACTTTCCTGCCTGCTCCCTGCTGAATCGCTGCAGCCAGCTTTTCTTCTTCCAGATGTTCCAATTCCAGAGCATCCATCACCTTTTTATAAATGGTAGCTGCCGGAACTTTCAAATTCTTTCCGTTTTCCTTATGTGCGCGGCAATGGCGGCAATAGAAAAGTTCCTCCCCTGTTTTCTTATCCTTGTGCCAGCAAAGTGCGCGTCCACAGATACAGACAATGTGCTTTGCCAGCGGATTCGGCTTTTTGTAGCTTTTCCGAATGGAGATTTTGTTTTCGCCCTCGCGCATATTGCACGGGAACGCATGAAACTGTTCTTTTGTGATGTACAGTTCATGACAGTTTTCCGCAATGATCTGGCGGCTTCCATTTGTCGCCGCACCTGTATAAGTAGGATTTCGGAACAAGCAGCGCAGCATATCAGTTGTCCACTGGTCGGATTCTGCATCATAAGGCTTTCCCAAAATTCTCTTTTTGTGTCTCATTGGGGGTTCAACACCCTGCTCATTTAACCACTTTGCAATGTCACGCATTTTCTGACCGGACGCATATCTGGAAAAAGCCTCGCTTAAATAAGGAGCAACTTCTTCATCCTTTATCATGTTGCTTTCGCCATCCTGCGGATATAGCCAAATGGAACAGAACTTGTCAACCGGAATCCTGCGCCTTGTTTCCTTCTCCATGCAAACATGATTTCTGCGTGCATCTCACAGCGTTTTGCTTCAAAATAGTCCTCGACTTCTTTTCGGCTGGCTGTTCTGGTGTCCAAGCCCTCATCCAGCACGATCAGGTCGATGCCCGTCGCATAGAGCGTTTCCTTGATTGCCTGTCGTGCCGCCGGGAAATCCGGCCCGCAGTAGTACATGGATGCCACAATAATGCAATCAAATTTTCGCTCTACGCCATTATCGGTCATTTGGTCAAACGCGGTACGCGCCTTTTCATCGTTCTTGCGGTCAGAATACTTTTTCAGCAAATCTAGTTCTTTATGTTCCGCCAGATATGCCGCAATACGCTGATTCTGCTCGGCAATCGCCAGTTCACCTTGATGGTTCTTCCAAGGAAGTGTCCGGGTATAGCTTACACACTTCATACTGCACTTTCCTCCGTTTCTGCTGCCGGAACACTACTGCAATATTCCAGCACATTGCGAATTTCCTGATCGAACCGATACTGAATATGAATATGTTCCTTATCATAGACGGTGATGCTCTCTACCAGTTCCACCAGAACGCGGCGGTTCAGACTTGTCAGGTTTTGGTAGGACTTGAAATCTTCGATCCATGGCAGATGTTCCACATCCAGATTGTTCAGGCAATCCCTCTGGCGGTTCATTTCTGCTTTGGCCTTGCGGATGGTTTCAACCTTTTCATTAAAGGAATGGCTGAATTCCTTATACTCTTCCTTGCTGACAATACCGCTGCTCATATCTTCATAAAGCTGTCGGCGCAAGGTCTGGTATTTCTGTTCTTCCTGCTCCAGCATTTTCAGATGTTCTTCCACAGATTTCAGTCTGCGCTCATTCTTGGGGATCTCATTGATTTCATCCAGTCGATGTTCCAGTCCACTGATCTGCTGAACTTTTCCCTGCAATGCGGCCAGCACCACTTCGGCCAGCTTACTTTCGCTGATAAGATGTGAGGAGCAGCCTAAACCATTGTGGTTTGTGACGCAGTGCAGATAAATATATTTCTTTCCGTTTTTTGATACGGTACGCCGCACCATGTTCTGCCCACAGCTACCGCAGCGAACGATGCCCGAAAACAGATTTACGGTCTGCTGTCCTTTCGATGCACAAGTGTCCAGTTTCAAGACTTCCTGCACGGTATCGAACAGCTTTTGCGGAATGATTGCTTCGTGCATATTGGGAACTCTGATCCAGCCGGATTCTTCCACATCCCGAATTTTTTTGATTTTGTAATTGATCTTCTGCCGCCTGCCCTGCACCATCGTTCCAGTGTAAACTTCATTTTTCAGAATCCGAAGCACCTGAATTGCCTGCCACTTCGCATGAGTGCCAGCTTTGAACCCACTATGGTAATTCAAACCGCACAGCCGTTTGTACTCGCTGGGGGCTAGCACATTCTCACTGTTCAGCTGTTCGGCAATCACCTGTGCGCTCATGCCTTCCAGTTTTCTGCGGTAGATAGAGCGGACAATATCTGCTGCATACTCGTCTACCACCAGACGGTTTTTGTTCCGTTTGTCTTTACAGTAACCATAGATTGCGTAGCCACCGATGAACTCACCCTTGCGCCGTTTCGTGTCCAGCTGGCTGCGCACCTTGATGGAAATATCCCGGCAGTAAGAATCGTTCAGCAAATTCTTAAATGGAACCACAATGTTGTCCGAATCGCTGCTCTCAGTGTTCGCATTATCATAGTTGTCATTGATGGCGATGAAGCGAATCCCCATCATGGGAAAAATCTGTTCCAGATATTTTCCCATTTCGATGTAATTACGACCAAGGCGGGATAAGTCCTTGACGATGATGCAGTTGATTTTGCCGGATTTAATATCCTCCATCATCCGCTTAAAGCCCGGACGTTCAAAGTTGGTTCCTGTGTAGCCATCGTCAGCGTACTCTTCGACCAAATACAGTCCTGACCGTTCTGCAGCAAAATCCCGAATCAGTTCTCTCTGATTGCCGATGCTGTTGCTCTCAGCCTTGTCGCCATCCTCGATGGACAATCTCAGATAGGCCGCTGCCCGTATGTCTTTATTCTTTTCCTTGTAAAAAAACAAAGCCATTAAACCTCCTGTCTCCACGCAAATTGCATGGTAAAATCCAGAAAGTTAATGGCTTTTGATTGCACTATTCACTTAACCCGTCTGTATTCTACCAAGCTGTGACACAAAAATCAAGCTGCTGCGCACATTTTTCAAAATTTATTTTTCAGTGCTTCCCCATACTCTGCAGCAGGCAATCCCACAGTTCGCTGCCCTCCGGCCGGAACGATTCATATACGGTGATGCCCTTGATGATGGCTTTTCTGTGATGCACAGGCTCCGTATGTTCCTGTTTAGGCTTTTCATCAAATCGTTCTTTCTGCTTCATAGAAATCAATCCCCCTTTACTAATAGGAATCCAGAAGGGCATTTTGGAATACAGTTTTTGAAAAAATTTCAAAAAAAATTGAAAAGTGTATTCCAAATAGGGGCTGCGGATTCCTATTTATAGAAGGACTTCTTTTGATAGGTCTACGGCATACGATAAAAGACAGGTCTTTTTCTGTCTTAGAGCAAGATTCGCCTATGGTAACTCAAAACTCACTTTCGTGATTTTTCATTCCCGGCAATCTTGATGGGGATTCCGTTCCCCATCCCCACGGTACGCACAAAATCTTGGATTTTGGCTATCTGGCTCCACATGAATGTGTTCGCAGCCGAACGCCTACGGCTTATCGGGAGTTGCTTTGCAACTATAAAAACGCAGGAGGATCACACTATGGCACGACCAAAAAAGTCAGAAAGCATCAGACGCACAAGCAATGTAATGGTTCGTTTCAGCAGCATTGAATATGAACTGGTGGCCGGATATGCAAAAGATTCCGGTTATCCCATCTCCACTTTTGTGCGCAAGCAGGCTCTATCTGAAAAAGTGACTGTCAACTACAACATTGTTGCCGATATTGGCGAAATTCAGAATTTGACTGCTCAGGCCGCAGGCATCGGAAATAATCTTAACCAGATTGCCCGCTATTTCCACGGCGGTGGTCTGGCATCGCGCGGAATGTTGGAAGAACTGAAAAAGTGTATTGCGGAAATCCGTGAACTGCGGCAGGAAATCGTTCAGCTTGGAGGTGTATATCGTGGCAATTCTAAAACACATCGCAAGTAAAAATGCCAATTATGGGAGTGCCATCGACTATCTGAAATACCAGCATGATGAATTTCATTTGGTTCCTGTCCTTGATGAAAACGGGAATATGATGCTCCGGGATGAATTTTACCTTGAGGGATTGAACTGTGATCCCGAAACCTATGACCTTGAATGCGAGCTGTTGAACCAGGAGTATAACAAGAACAACACTTACGATGAAATAAAAAGCCACCACTACATCATCAGCCACGATCCGAAAGACAACACTGACCACAACCTGACTGGTGAGTGGGCGCAGGCCATCGGCATGGAATATGCAAAGGCCAATTTTCCGGGGCATCAGGCTTTGGTCTGTACCCACACCGATGGTAAAAACGGCACAGGCAACATTCACACCCACATCATAATCAACAGCCTGCGCAAATTTGATGTTGACCCGCAGCCATTCACCGAACGGCCTATCGACTGCAAGACTGGCTACAAGCACCACCTTACCAAAGACTATTTGAAGCACCTTCAGAAATCCTTGATGGATATTTGCCAACGGGAGGGACTGCATCAGGTCGATCTGCTCTCCCCTGCAGCGGACAGAATCTCACCACAGGAGTATTACGCCAAACAGCGCGGTCAGCAGAATCTGGACATTGCCAACATAGAGCTTATGATCGAGGGCATCACTCCCATGCACACCACTTTTGAAACGGGCAAAGAAAAAATCCGCAACGCCATTTCGGACATTGCGGAACGTGCTACGTCTTTTGAAGAATTTCAAAGACTGCTGAAAGCGGAATACGGAATTTCAGTAAAAGACCACCGCGGACGATTCAGCTATCTGCCTGCTGACCGACAGAAGTATATCTCTGCCCGTGCGCTTGGTTCCAATTATGACCGCGACAGGCTTCTCCGCATTTTTGCAGAAAACGCACGGACAGCAACGCAGAACACCCCTCATTGGACGGCAGATGATCCTATGGCCATACTGTTCATCAAGTCCGATCTGCGCCTTGTGGTTGACTTGCAGACCTGTGTAAAAGCCCAGCAGAGCCGCGCTTATGCGCAGAAAGTAAAAATTTCCAATCTGCAGCAGATGGCCCGGACCGTTGCCTATGTGCAGGAGCACGGATATGATTCTCGTGAGAATCTTTCCGAAACTGCGGATGCCATCTATACCAAAATGGCAAAAGCGCGCGGCGATGCAAAGCTCACTGAAAGCAAGCTGCGAAAAACAAACGAGCAGATTCATTATCTTGGTCAATATCTCTCCACAAAATCCATTTACGGAGAATTTCTAAAAGCCCCGAATAAGAAGATTTTCCGTCAAGCTCACTCGGACGAACTTGCCCAATATGAGGAAGCGCTTCAAATTCTGAAGCAGCACTCGCTTGATGGGAAGTTTCCTACCATGAAAGACCTTCGAGCAGAAAAAGAGCAGCTTACGATTCAGAAGGACGCTCAATACGATACTTACCGTTATTTCAAGGATTATCACAAAGAACTCCAGACCGTGTGTGCCAATGTGGACAGCATCCTCGGCGCAGAACAAGAAGTGCAGCAGCACGAACAGCAGCACACGCGAAAATACGAACCGTCCCTCTAACCAGTTTTCAAAGTCACCCAAAAGCAAAAACAGCCAGCGTATCATGTGGTTCATTCCACACAATACGCTGGCTATTCGTTTCACTTACTGCTTGTACCGCAGCATACCATTTTTTAGTTCAATAAATTTTCCGTCAAAGATTTCCTGCAACACCTGCCTGCATGGTATCCGTTGTAATCTTCTGACCTCAGACGCTTCCATTACGCGGAAAGTAGTCTGGTGATGATCCTGATAAAACGCAATGAGTGATTCAATGTACGGCTCGGCATCGGCAAGTGTCCAGTTTGATTCTTCTTTTAAGCGTGAGAATACTGATACCAGACTGATGCACCGAACATCTTCAAAATTTGTGGCTCCATTCCGAGCATTTTTGTCATCGGAGCAGAACACATAGATCTGCTCGCCAAGCATCACAGACAAAACCTGTAATAGCACAAACGACTTGATTTCTCCAAGATTGTTTTTCTTACCAACTTCTATATCGAGTCGTTCAAGCTTTTTCAAATAGTCCTCTCTCGATATTACCGTGTAATCAGCCTCTTCCAATGCCCGATAATGTTCCGAAAAGTAATCCTTAGAAAAGGCATCGCAGGCCAATTTTAACATCTGCGTATAAGTCGCACACGCCAGTGGCCCTCGCACAAGTGACAGGCTTTCAAGGATTTCCTGATCCGTGTAGCTTTTTATCTTTTGCGCTCCAATCTTCTCGCTCAACCAGATTGGCGTATCAGCATTATACCGATTGAGTTCCGTTACAATTTGCGCATGACAAAAGAACTCATACTCCGGCAATTCCATGACCCGATCAATCAAATGATTGCCGCCATCATCTTGAACAGAGTACGTTTTGGAAATGAAGTCAGTATCCAGCAGTGCGTATCTTTTCACTTCGATCTGACCTCCCTCAATCCAAGCCGTACTCTTTTTTCAATTGAGCAAGATAGGCCACATCTTCTTTTTCTCTGGATTCCGTCAGATACTCATGCTGTCTGTTGTACTCAACTTTCTCAAGGAGTGTGCCAAAAGATTCTGTTCCTTTTCCATCGAGCTGCCAGCGTTTTGCTTTACCTGTCAGCGATACTCTTTTCATTACGTCCGCAGAGCCTACCTCCAGCAGCTTTTCAGCCTGCTGATGAGATATGTTTCCGCTTTCAAACAAACGCAGTACAACTGCCTTATAGGGCATTGCAAACATATCCATAAGCATCAGGGCAGAATCTACCGTAACCAAATCTTTATCAAGCCCATACAGCAGAATCTGCTCATGGAGCAGTTGATCCGGCATCAGAAGAAGCCCTGCAAAGGCGTTCGCTTCCAAGTCCTCCTGCGTTCTTCCTGTTTCATCACCTGTTGCCGAATCCAGCATAGAACCATTTTTTATATAGCTCTGGTCTGCATTTTCCACATAGCAGTAGATATGATACAGCTCATGCGCCGCAGCAAAAAACTGCTTACAAAGCGGAAGTGCTGTATTTACGCACACAAAAATCGTATCCTGCTTCAAAAAGGTCAATGCCCATAATTCATCATCATGGATCGGGTAACGAAGCATTTCCAGCGCGATTTCTTTCTTCCTGGCATAGTTCTGTATGACAGCAAAGATATTGTCCTTGATAATAGAATTGCCGACATACTCTGCCGAGAACTGTCTGACGATGGATTGGATTTCATCAAATTTCTTGTTTTGGCTTACAAAGAGGCTATCTTCCAGAACATTGCTCATCACTTATCCTCCCATGGCTGCTCCATCCTTTTGCCATTCTCGCACACCCTAGTATGGAACAGAATCATATCGGACAGTTCATCCGCAAGCCGGATTCCCTTTCTTGCTTCCTCAGTTTTAACACGCCCCATAAACGCATGGATCACATTCGTGTCCATCGGCTTTTCCGGCATCTTCATCAGAGAATCCATCGACACATGAAGATATTCAGAAATCTTATGAAGTTCAATCGCGTTGATTGCTCTTGCACCATTCATGATTTTGCTCATTGTCTGCCTGGAGACTCCAATTCCTTCTGCCAGATCAACTTGCTTTTTGTTTTCTTTTTTCAGTTCATCCTGAATGTTGTTTGCAATTATCATATTTACATCCAGCATATAATCGCCTCCTATTCTTGTACTTATATTATACGCTCTCTCGCCAAGAATATCAATCATTTGGAAACTATTTTTTGGTTTCACAACATTTTGTTTCCGTTTCGGTTACAAATAAGAGTGGTGGCTCTTTTTATGGAACCACCACTCTGCACTGCATCGGATTTTTAATTTTTCCGGCTTCTTTCCTGCTGCTGTTGCTGTTGGGGCTGACTTTTCTGTTTTCGCTCTTCCAACTTGATGTGCAGGCGGTCAAGGACCGAAATCCGATTTCCGATGATACGCGGTTTCTTCGGATTATTGTTGACACAGCCATCAATCATGTTGTAATTCTGCTCTGTGCCAGATTCCTTGGCACGTTCTGCGGTGCCATTCTCCAAAAATTTCTGGTAATGCAGCAGTTCCGGCTTTTGTTCTCGAAGAAACTTCTCGATTTTCTTCATAACCGAACTATCAAATCCGTAAATCGTCTGCGCCACCAAAACTCCGTTGTCATGAAGAATAATATCCGGCCTTTGCTTTTTTGTCTGTTCACAGACAAGCTGCACAAATCTCTGCTCCTGAACATTCTTTTCGTCAATGACTTTCCATGTATCTGTTTGGCCTTCTATCTGATAGCCACCCTCATTCAAAATCAGGTAGCTGCCCTCAGCTTTTGGTGCCAGAAAGCCATTGAACTTTACCAGTGCTTCTTTGTCCACATAGTAAAATGCGGTCTTTCCTGCCGCCGTGATTGCAATAACGTCACTGACACCAAATTTTCTGATTTTGAATTTGTCTGGATTCAGGCTTTCCATGTTTTCACGAATTTTCGCCGGGAACAGACCTTGCGATGCTTTAGCGCAATAGCTGATTTCATAATTGTCCGTTGTTATCATAAAGCCGTGTTCGATCTGATACGCATAACTGCGGCAGCGGTATTCCCGATTTTTCTCAGCATCATTGATTTGGTAAATCACAAACATATCTGTTGTCATTACTTCTCCGCCACCTCTGTTTTCTTATTTGGTTCATCTGGCTTATACCATTCCAGTTCCAGCCCCTTGAACTGCTGCTCATTCAACCGCTGCATCTTTGGGATAGTCTGCTGGACAAGCGCAGACATCTCTGCATCCTCTGCCACAAGCGGCTGAACCTCCGTCAACACCTGAATCGTATCTTTGAGTGTCGGCTGCTCAAACATCGCCATCAGCATCAATTCCAGTTCATCAAAGCGTACATTGCTCATAACTCCATTTCAGAGTCTGCCATCTCTCCCCAATCTTCCGCCACGGCATGATATGACACACTCACTTTGGTCTGACCTACGCCCTCGCACTTCAGCTGTGATTCCTCCACTCTCTGTTCGCCCTCAAACAGTGCACGAATATGCCACTCGCAGTTTTCAAAGTATTCTTCCTTGATCACTTCGCCCTTTCCCTTTGATGCACCGTAGGCATAGTCCCCACGGCAGTCATGGATATGGAACACAGTATTGCGCTTTCCAGCAGAAAACCAAACATAGCCGCTGTGATAAAGCGTCAGGTGACTGTCATGCTCAAATTCTTTACGCAGAAGAATCCGCCCATCTTCCAAAAGCACCTTTGGAGAGGGTACGCGCTTGGTATGTACAGGTGCTTTTACCATTTCCTTGACCTTTTTCAATGTAAGCATTTTATCCACCTTTCTGCCTTCCGGCTTCGGGTGAACTGAAAAAAGCAGCAAAAATCGTCTCAGATTCACCCGTTTTTTTGAACGGGAATCTAAGATTCCTCTTGCTGCTTCCTATTTTTTTGAAGTCCCTATACTAACATGAATCCGTAGAGCCACCTGGGAATACAGATTTTCAAGAAAATACAAAAAGAAAAAGCCGGAACAGGATGAACTACTTGCAGGCGCACTACTGCGCTGCATTCGCTCATTCTGTTCCGGCCTATATCACATATTGCTACGGTATCGCTCTAACAAACAGATATTATATTGTAGACCCAAAAGAACGTCTGGTGGAGCTGGTCGGCTAACCAGGTGCCGCCTAAGATTCCACCTCTGCGCTTTCAGTGTCCGATGAAGCACTCTGCTTCAGGCTTCTTTCCGTTGGTTCTCTGCTGTGAAAAATTCGATACTCTTCACGGGAAGGCCGTGAATACACTCCACCAGGGATTCAGCAGAAATATAATCTTCACAGCCACCACGCTTGATCTGAAGCATATTCTTTCCATCAACGACGCTGCGATTCCCGATCCGCAGCCCCTTTGGGGTGCGGATTTCATGTTCTCCGTTGCTCATCTTCTCACGGCCTCCTTTGTGTTGGTTTAAGTTTCTTTTTTCTTCTATTCAATTTCACCTTTTGAACTTCCGCTCTTTTTTCACCTTTTTAGCTTGCATATTTACGTTTTTTACGGTATAACAATCCAAAAGATGATAGAATATAGCATATATTATAAGCAAGTCATGTCGCCGTGTCAAGAGGAAAATGTGAAAATTCGTTGCATCTTTCAGATTGAATATTTACAAATTCCTTTGTACATTGTTACAGCACGATAACTACGTCATAGAAAGGTTGCAAACATGAAATTTGGAGAGAAAGTTCGCGATCTACGAAAGAAGCATTCTTTAACACAGGACGAATTGGCACAATGTCTGGGTATCAACAAAAGAACGATCATCGGATGGGAGCGGGATGGCCGCTACCCTCGCAGCATTGAAATGCTTGAAAAGATGGCTGATATATTCCATGTACCTCTGACCTATTTACAGCCGGATCAGTCTTTATTTATCGAACGTGCCGCCGAAGCCTACGGAAAAAAGGGCAAAATAGAAGCCCAGCATCTCGCATTTGAGCTTACTGAGCTATTTGCAAGCGGAGATTTGACCCCGCAGGATATGGACGGCATCATGTATGAAATGCACAAAGCCTATTTTAAGTACCGAGAACAAAAGCGAGAAAAGGAACGAATCATGAACCTGTAAATCACTGTTCCATTCACTATGCCATCCCCGGAAGGAGATCACATTATGGATTCTGCATTTATCTACCGAGCTGCCAACGAACTTGTCCAAAATGCCGGAACTCGCAACATCAAACAGATCGCGCGCAGTTGCAGTCTGGACATCAGTGAAACATCCCGCATTAAAGATATGTTAGGGTTGCTTTCACTCTATTTTGATAAGCCTTCGATCCTTATCAATCGCCAGCTGGACAAACAGACGAAGCAGATGGTGTGCGGCTATGCGCTGGGGCATTATCTGGAGCATCAGTTGCTTATGGACTTGCATACCCTGGACAAGTTTCTGACCATTAAGGACAAGCACATCCTTCTTTACGAGCATAACGCTTTCACATCCCACCTGATGCTGGACAGTGATGAAGTCTATCAAATGACGAAACGTGGGTTGGACGCTGCTCAGATTGCCGCTGCCAAGGGAATCCACCTCAATCTGGTGCTGGTGAAGCTGCTGGAACTGCATCATCTGGGATACGATCTACAACACTATCACGCCCAGCACCATGCGTTTATCAAACAGTTCCATCTTCCGGCACATTTTCAGTTTGATGTTGCCGTCGGATAAACTTATGTTCTTATAACCCTAAAACCCGTAATGAACGGTGCGTTATGCACCGTCCATCACGGGTTTTCCTGTTATTTCAGTTTAGCGAGGATTTCATCGGCACTCATGCCTTCAGCCAGCAGCTTTTTCAGAACGGACTCTGCTTCTGTCTTTTTTGCTTCTTCTGCAGCTTTGGCATCTGCCTTCGCCTTTTTTGCTTCCAGCTTGACAATTTCCTTGTCGATAGCTTTCAGCGATGCTTTCTTCTCTTTCAGGTCAGCTTTCAGAGAATCCATGTTAGCGGTGATAGATGCGATTTCCGCTGTGAGCGCATCCTTTGCGGACTGCTTTTCTGCAATCTGCGTTGTGAAATCAGCAGTCACAGTTTTGGGCTTATTCTTGCTACCTTTAGTTCTGGGCATAATAAAACCTCCAGAAAATTATAGTATTTTTAGTATAGCACTCTAATAATGTCGTTTCAATATTTGACCAGAAAAATTCAGCAGAATATTAATATCAATGATAACGGATCATTGTCATCATTGCGGCTACATTGAGCCTAATGTTTCTTTCTTGATTGTATAGGTTCGTTTCAGTCCATCCTTAACACTGTATTGAGGTTCCCATCCGATATTTTTAATTTTTCGAGTATCCAAAAGTGCATAGGTTGCTTTAGATACACTTTCATTGTTCTCAATTTCATAGCGCACTTTTAAATTAGCCAGTGATGCAATATACTCTGCATATTCACCTAACGTTAGTCCTTCATCATCATCAGAAATATTATATGCTTCGCCATCTTGTCCATCCAGCAGCAATTTGAAAAGGCCGCTAACAGCATCTGCAATATAGCAGTACGAATACCTTTGTTGACCTTTACTTTTCAGAATAATATCTTCTCCAAGTACTGCTTTATCCATAAATTGGCTCATTGCCTTTGTATCGTGCTTTTTGTCTGCCCCAAAGACTCTCGCAAATCTTGCAATTACTGCATCAACCCCAAAGGCATTTCGATAAGACTGCGTTAGCGCCTCACAAGTTCTTTTGGCTTCATTATATCCAGACCTCGCAAGATTACAGTCAATATATCCACAATATTTTTCATCCATGGGGACTTCTGTACCTTGTCCATAAATTTCCACACTAGATGCTAGAAGGAACCGTGCCTTTTTCTCTACCGCCAATTTTAACAAGTTATCGCATCCGCATATATTTGTCATTATTGTTCCAACAGGATCTTCCGCGTATTGCTTTGGATGAGTATTAGAAGCCAAATGTATAATATAATCTATTTTCCCATCGTATTGCACTGGCTGCTCAACATTTGCCTTTATACACTCAAGATCTTCGCTTGATTTTCCACCTCTCCTCGAAAGTGAAATCACTTTTGTGTTCTCGCCATATTTTTGGTTTCGACACTTTATAATATCAATAAACGCCGTGCCAATAAAACCCGTTCCCCCGGATATTAAAACTGTTTTATCTTTGATTTTTTCCCAATTATATGGAAGCTCGGCTATTACTTTTATTTCTTCTTTTTTCAAATTCGTCATTTTTTTATCCACTCATCATTCTTCGCACTTAGCAAGGCTTTAAAAATTTCGATGTCCTCTACCGTTGTAATCTTGATGTTTTTTTCTGAGCCTTTGGAAAAATAAGTAGTATATCCATATTTCTGCATTAGAGAGCACGATGCAGCCATATTTGTAACACCATCTTTAATCGCTTGATTGTGAACTGTCCATAATTCGTCAAATCTATACGAATGTGGTGTCTGTGTTCTCCAAAGTTCTTCTCTATTCAACGCCGCATTAGATTCTACGCCATCTTTTGAAACGAACACAACTTCAGTAGTCGGAATCACTGTAACAGCAGATCCAAACAATTTTTGCTTCACAAGATTATCTGTAATTACATCCTGCGGCAGCATAGGTCTATTACCGTCATGGATTACTACTACAATATCTTTGGTTTCTTCATTATCTTCTTTAATCGCTTTCAGTCCATTATAAATTGATTCCTGACCTGTCGCACCGCCAGTAATAATTCTCTTGAGTTTTGTAATATTAAACTGTTTTGCATATGCTTCAAGTACAGCACTCCATCCCTCTAAGCAAGATACATATATTTCATCAATGCTTGGATGTTGCTGAAATGCTTCTAACGTATAAATAATAATCGGTTTATTTTCAACCGTCAAAAACTGTTTCGGTAGATCTTGGTGCGTCCTGCTCCCAATGCCACCAGCTGTTAAAACTGCAATGTTCATTTTTTTCTCCCATTATCTACGTTTCTCAAGATACCACTTATATGACTTATTAGTATCCAAAATCAATCCACCATGTTCACTATTTGTATTAATTGGTGTCATGTAATCATTGCCATATAACATTTTCAAATTCCGGTCATAGTTTGCAAAAACAGGAATTTCAAGAAATTCAAAATCAACCTCTTTCAAATTATCAAAATCCGCCCGGAATCTCCTAATACGTTTTATCGGCAATGGCATACACAAATCTGCAACATATTTAGAATTATCAATATCGTTATACCTCGTAATTTCTTTTATAAATTGATTATAGATTGGCACATAAGAGTCTCTTAATAACTTATGCTTAAAATGCCTACATGCTTTTTTTAGATTGAAGTGTCTTTTGCCAACTTCATCGACCCATGGCTTATAGTAAAAGTAATCACCAGAATCTAATATTTCCCTATACTTTGTAAGCAACTCCATTCGTTTCAAATCTTGTTCTGCTAGTTTTTCTTCATCATCTACAACTGTATCAAACGGAAATATATCAATGAAAATCCCCTGATTAAAGTTGTTATTTCTTTGACGCTCATACTCGGTTTTAATAATGCCTGTCGTATCCGAATTTCTTAACTGGGCATGACCTCTAGCAGAGCCCTTGTCTGTTTCTTCTGTCTGCCAAAAATATGGCTTTTTAAATTCAGCTGGTGCAACCTCATTTAACTTTTCAAAATCACTCCTTAACATAGCGATATCCAAGTCATCATCCCAAGGGATGAATCCATGATGACGAATTGCGCCGAGTAACGTTCCTCCGTCTGCACAATATTTCAGCCCATATTTATTACAGACGCGCATAAATTCTTGCAACAGATCCAGTTCTACTGCCCATACTTCTTTCCTTTGTTTGGTAACAGTGTATCCGCACCGAACTTCTTCATTCAAAAATCCATCCGGCAGTTGAAGTTTAAGATCAACCATGTTTAACTTTCCTCCATACTTTTTCAAACATACTCTGAGTCCACACATCCCGTGTCACAAGGAGAAATGCTACATATACGCTGCATCCAACTGCTACCTGTATTGCAAGAAGCAATAGCGAATTCATCTGCAGTCGATTCAGATAAAACACTATACAGAACATAAAAATGCCTGCCAGCATCTTTTTTCCACCTGTTTTCAGCAATACAGAAATATTCCCATATCCACAACTAAATTTCACATACAGAACAGACACAACCGTTTCCGCAATAACAGATGCAATCGCAGCTCCTTCCGCTCCAAAACGTGGAATCATTAATAAGTTCAAAATCAGGTTTACTACAGATCCTGCAATTAAGTAGTTTGTACTCTCTTTTCGCTTTCCGCATGGCGTGTAGTACTGCGAACCCAAGCAATTACTAATGCCGATAATAACAATGATGGGCGAAAAGAGATATAGCAATCCAACCACTTGATCGTATCCCGGTCCAAAGAAGAACGGAACGAACGTTTTTGCAACGCCCATAATTCCGAAGCAACAACCAAATCCCATAAAGAAAATGTAGTTGAATGAAATCGCAATTTTCTTGTGAATCTCATCAAATCTTTTTTCAGCAAAAAGATATGCATTTCTAACACCAACAACAGAATTAATTGCAGTAAATACAACACTTTTTGCCAGATTAATAATTTTCTCAGCCTGTTGGTAATAACCATTTTGCGCAACATCACTGGTGATCAATCCCAAAAGAGTCTTATCCAAAACGGTATAAACTGATGTAGCAATCGTTGGAATGAAGTACACCAGTGTTTCCTTAAAATGCCTTTTGAACGACAATTTCCTGAAATCAACTTTAACAACGTAGCGTTTCATATAAGGCCACAAAGAAACATTTGATAGCAATGAAGTGAACGCCGTGATAAAAATGTATAAAAGCAAATCATCCTTAGATTTGATAAATATAAACAGAAGAACTATTCCGATAATCTTAAATGCAGAATTTCTAATAACTGTCAGCTTGAATTGTTCAATTCCGTTAAAGAACCATGTAATATCAAACATATTTGCAAAAATTCCAATTGATAGCACACAGTAGAAAATTTTGTATCTCGGACTGAACAAGCACAAAAATACCCAGCCAAATAGCGCAATTCCTGTAGTGCAAATCACCATCAATTCAATTTCCCAAAACAGCTTACTGCGCTCATTTACATCATCACGATGCATTGAGATTTCTCGTGAGCCATAAGAAAGTGTTCCTAATGATGCAATTAGCAAAAAAATGTACTGCACGGATGCTGTATAACTTTGGATGCCAATTCCCTCAGCACCAAGAACTCTTGAGACATAAGGTGCTGTAATAAAGGGCGTAATAACATTCAGTATTTGGTACGCTGTACTATATACGAAATTTTTCTTTATGCTTGGTTCTTTCATTTGCAATTTCCTTATAGATTACTTTATATTTTTCAATCAGGAATGTTCCTCCAACTGACCACATAATTTTCAGCAGTACAACTGGGATAAAGAGATGTTTCGTAACATTAAATTGCCAAAGTATCCTTTCCCAGGGCATCGTATTTAGCTCTATTAAATGCAAGCACAAAATCGTCAGGGATTTTTTCCCCAGCCACTGAAAAACATTCCATGGTTTCATTTCCCATATGCCCAATTATGACACATAGAATTCCCATTCCTTTTGCGACATCCATGTAAGGCAGTCGCACTGTTCTGCCAGAAGTATTAAAATTCTTTTCCATCGTATAATTCATTTCTGCTCATCCTTAATGCTGCTTCAATAGTCGTATCCATATCATAGTACTTATACTCGCCCAAACGTCCACCGAAAATAACCTTCGGTTCGGCATCGGCAAGCTTCTTGTACTCGGCATAGAGTGCACTATTCTTGGCATCGTTTACAGGATAATACGGCTCGTCTCCGGGCTTCCACTCAGAAGAATACTCACGGCTGATGATGGTCCTGGGGAGGTCATTACCGTTCTCATCTTTGCCGAACTCGAACCACTTATGCTCAATGATGCGAGTCCATGGTGTCTCCCGGTCAGTGTAGTTGACAGCAGCGTTCCCCTGAAAATTGGGCTTGTCCAACAACTCGTTTTCAAAGCGAACAGAACGGTACTCTAGCGTCCCCAGCTTGTAGTCAAAGTAGGCATCAATGGGGCCGGTGTAGACAATCTTGTTCGCCAGAGCGTCCAGTTCCGCCTTGTTTTCCAAGTAGTCGGTGTTCAGTCGAACCTCGATGCCGTCCAGCAGGTTTGCAATCATCTTTGTATAGCCGCCGACGGGAATGCCCTGGTATAGGGCGTTGAAGTAGTTGTTGTCAAAGGTCAGGCGCACGGGCAGACGCTTGATGATGAAGGAGGGCAAATCCTTGCAGTCGCGCCCCCACTGTTTCTCGGTATAACCCTTGATGAGTTTCTCGTAGATGTCATGGCCAACGAGGGAGATAGCCTGTTCTTCCAGATTCTGTGGCTCATGGGTGATTTCCTTGCGTTGCTCCTCGATCTTGACAGCAGCCTCCTCCGGCGTCACAACACCCCACATCTTGTTAAAGGTGTACATATTGAACGGAAGAGAATACAACTCACCCTTGTAGTTAGCCACAGGTGAGTTCGTAAAACGGTTGAACTCCGCAAACCGTGTAATATAGTTCCAAACATTTTTATTATTAGTATGAAAAATATGGGCACCGTACTTGTGGACGTTGATGCCCTCGATGTTCTCAGTGTAGATATTGCCCGCTATATAGGGGCGTTTGTCCACAACCAACACAGACTTTCCTCTGTCTTTGGCTTCGTGGGCAAAGACTGCTCCATATAAGCCAGAACCTACTACTAAATAATCATATTCCATTTGCATTTAAGCCTCTCTATTTTCCATATCTTTCTGTTCTTTAAGTGCTTTATCGACCCTTCACATCATAAATCACTTTTTCATATCTCCCCATGTAAACGTCATCATCCAATTCAAGTACTTCTTTGACACCGCATTATATTTCAAAATATCCTTAACATTTGATTTCAAGCCATCACTTTTTTCTGTTTCGTCTACAAACATATATTTAATTTTCAATTTATTATGCTGAACCCAAACATTTAGCAATCTCTCGCTTAAGAAGCCATAGATGCGTGCCTGTAATGGAGTGTAGTCCGATAAATCAATTTGTTCTTCTAATTGAAACAGTATTGAAAACAACCATTCACAATATTTGTCCATGAGGCTTTTGGGCATAACAAACATATTAAAATATGAAGCCATATATCCATTCATAACTTCATCATAGTCATACAAGTAATCTGGATATAAGTCAGCTATGCACAACCTTAATTTCTCTAATGCTTCTTCCTTACCATCTGTGCATAAAAACCATTCTTTTACAGTTGTGTCAAACCATCCCTTTGGATATGGCAAAATAACGTCATATTCATTCAATAAAGAAATTGCCTTTTCACTTGAAAGTATATGATTCTCCGTACATTTCACCCATGACGTTGTAAAAAATCTTCGATAATGGGATAGTCCAATATACTCGACGTCTTTTAAATTCTTCCATGCCCAATACAGCGCCGTAAGTTCACAATAATTTGCATTCTTGTCAGATATGTTATCTCCGATATTATCTCTATACATATCATTATAAGAAACACGCCCATTGCCAACAACAATTGGCTGATAATCTTTAATTGTAGGAATCGCAACTTGTTTATGCGTTACAACAAGCATCGTTAATTGTTTCATACTATATTATTCACCCTTATTTGCCTGCTTCAAACAAATCGACCTTAAATTTGATTGTCAAGAATAACAAGAATTCCATAAATAACACCCAATCAAATTGAATATTGTAAGTTATCCCCGCCAAAATAATGCTTATCGTTAAAATAAAATATTTACGATTTAATTTATATCCTTTA